>JBMOGP010000466.1:0-2824 GCA_049318285.1 Hyphomonadaceae bacterium | reverse complement strand
CGCCGGCGCGGAGATCACCGCCACGCAGGCCGGCGTCTGCATCGACCACGCCAACGAGTGTCAGGGTTGGAAAATTGTGACCCTTGGCGACGATCTGCGTGCCGATCAGAATGTCGATCGCGCCGGTCTCCATGCGTGCGATCAGGCTGCGCAGATCATCAGCCGACGTCACGGTATCGGACGACAGGATTTCAACGCGCGCGCCACGGAAGCGCGTATGGACTTCCTCTGCCAGCCGCTCAACGCCTGGGCCGACCCCGGTCAGTGAGCCGCGCGCGCCGCAATGGGGGCAGGCGAGCGGCTTCTCCATCGTGAAGCCAGTCAGGTGGCACACAAGGCGGCCGGTATAGCGATGCTCGACCAGCCAGGAATCGGTGTCGGGCGCCTTCAGCCGTTCGCCACAGGCGCGGCAGATCACCAGGGGCGCATAACCACGGCGATTGAGGAAGAGGAGGGCCTGCTCTTTCGCCGCCAGCGTCTGCTCAATGGCGCCCGCAAGCTGCGGACCGATCCAGCGCCCCGCCTCAGGGGGGTCCTCGCGCATGTCTGCGAGCAGGATCTGCGGCAAGGTGGCGACGCCGGGTCGCGCATGCAGGCGCAGGTGAACGTACTTTCCGGCCTGCGCGTTGTGCAACGTCTCCAGCGAGGGCGTGGCCGATGCCAGGATGATCGCGCATTGCTCGACTGATGCGCGCAGAACAGCAAGATCGCGTGCGTGATAGAGGACGCCGTCCTCCTGCTTGTAGGACTGGTCGTGCTCCTCATCGACGATGATCAGTCGCAGTTTCGCGAATGGCAGGAACAATGCCGAACGCGCACCAACGACAATACGCGCCCTGCCCGCCGCCACTTCGCGCCAGACGCGCCGACGGGCTGGCGAACCGGCCGCAGAATGCCATTCGGCCGGCGCGACGCCGAAGCGATCTTCGAAACGCGACGTCACGGCCTGCGTCAGTGCAATCTCGGGCAGCAGGACGAGCACCTGCGCCTCAGGGTCCCGCAACGCCTCTGCGATCGCCTCGAAATAGACTTCTGTCTTGCCGGACCCGGTGACGCCATCGAGAAGCGCCGCGCGGAATGTGGCCTCGCGCACCATCCCGCGCAGGTATGCTGACGTCTCGATCTGTTCGCCGGTGAGCTGCTTGGCGGGGAGATCCGGATCCGGCAGCGGAAACGGCGGATCGAGCGAGCGCTCGACATGCATCAACGCGCCCGCTTCCAGCAGGCCCTTTACAACGCCCGGGGACACGCCCGCCCTTCGCGCAAGTTCGGCGCCTGACACCGGCTCAATCGCGTGGGCCAGCACCTGCTCGCGCGCAGGCGTCATGCGCGACGGCGTGTCGCCTGTCTGGACAACCAGCGTTTCGACCGGCGGCGCGTCGAGCGCCTCGCGCGATCGCATCGCCATGGCGAGCACCATGCCGGATGGAGCGCAGATGTACTTTGCCGCCCGCTCGATGAAGCTGCGCATGCTGGCGGAAAGGCCCGGCGCGCCGATGACATCCTGCACCGGCTTCAGCTTGCGGTTGGACGGCGCGCCGCGCTCGGCCCAGATCACGCCCGTCATCTGCCGGGGGCCGAGCGGAACGGTCACGAAGCTGCCGGGACCCGCATCGAGGGGTTCGGGCAGTTCGTAGTCGAACGGCTCCGGCAGGGGCTGTGGCAACAGCACCGATACGATTCGTGGTCGAGACGGCATGGCGCGAGAATGGACCGTGAACGCCACGTATTCAACCGGCCCGTCTGTCCTGCTGAAACGCGGCCTTAACGGCGCATGGCCACCTTGCGATCCATGAGCACGCCCCACACGGCCCGCGAAGCGCTGCAGGAATTCTCCATCTGGCTGGAGACCGAGCGGCGCGCCTCGCCCATGACCATCGAGGCGTATCAGCGCGATATTGGCAATTTCATCGGCTTTCTGGTCGAGCATCTGGGCGGCGAACCACACGTGTCTGACCTGAAGAGCCTGACCCGTCATGACGTCGTGGCCTGGCTGGCCCGCCGCCGCAGCCAGGACAATCTGGCCGCCTCCTCGCGCGCGCGCGCCGCGTCCAGCCTGCGCGCCTTCTACCGCTTCCTCGACCGCCGCCTCGACTCGGCGAACGCCAAGGCGATGATGTTCGAGAGCCCCCGCCGTCCGCACCGCTTGCCGCGGCCGCTGCCCGAGAAGATCGCGCCGCAGACAATCGAGATGGCCGGGGAAGGCGATGGCGATGACGCACCTGCCTGGGTGCTGGCCCGCGACGCTGCGATCCTGTCGCTGCTCTATGGGGCTGGGCTTCGCCTTTCCGAAGCGCTCGCCCTCACCGGCAGGGACGTACCGGCCTCAGAGCAGCTGCGCGTCTTCGGCAAGGGGCGGAAGGTCCGGATCGTGCCGCTGATCCGCGCCGTGCGCGAAGCGGTGAACGCTTATGCGAAACTCTGTCCCTACCCGTCCGCGCCGGACGAACAGATCTTTCGCGGCGAAAAGGGCGGACCGCTCAATCCACGGATGGTGCAGCGCCTCATGGAGAACCTGCGCCACCGGCTGGGCTTGCCGGAGACCGCAACACCGCATGCGCTTCGTCACTCGTTCGCAACGCACCTTCTGGCCAATGGCGGCGATCTGCGATCAATCCAGGCCTTGCTGGGCCATGCCAGCCTGTCGACAACACAGATCTACACCGGCGTCGACGCAGCCCGCCTGATGAAGGTGCATGCAGAATCGCATCCACGCGCGTAAGGGGTCTACGAAGCCGCCTGTTCGAGGCACTTCGCCATCGCGGCTGGATCCTCGACCTGCTTGTCCTGCGGCGTGTTCTTGCACCAGTCGGGCGAACCGGGC
>JBMOGP010000465.1:0-2827 GCA_049318285.1 Hyphomonadaceae bacterium | reverse complement strand
CATGGACGGCTTCGAAGGCAAGACCGAGCGGGTTCGCTATGACTATCCGTTTGCCGAGCCGCCCGAGCCGGGGACCACGATGGAGGTCGCGCCCGGCGTGCGCTGGGTGCGCATGCCGCTGCCATTCTCCCTGAAGTGGATAAACCTCTGGCTGCTGGAGGATGGTGACGGGTGGACAGTGGTCGACACCGGCATTCCGAACTCCGAGACCAAGGCGCACTGGCGGACGATCTTCGACAACGAGCTGCAGGGCCGGCCTGTCAGGCGCGTGATCGTCACGCACATGCACCCCGACCATATCGGGCTCGCCGGATGGATGACAAAGAAATGGCAGTGCGATCTCTGGATCTCGCGGCTGGAATACGTGACCTGCCGGATGCTGGTGGCGGATACGGGGCGCGAGGCGCCGGACGCTGGCGTGAAATTCTATCGCGCCGCCGGTTGGACGCAGGAGCAGATCGACATCTATGTGGACAAGTTCGGCGGGTTCGGGAAAGCGGTGTCGCAGCTGCCCGACGCCTTCCAGCGCCTGAGCGACGAGGACGCGATTTCGATCGGCGGACGGACGTGGCGGATTGTCACGGGGTGCGGACATTCGCCGGAGCACGCCTGCCTGTGGTGCCCTGAACTCAACGTGTTCATCGCCGGCGACCAGATCCTGCCGCGCATCTCCTCCAATGTCAGCGTATTCCCGACAGAGCCCGAGGCGGACCCGCTCTCGGACTGGATCAATTCGTGCCGGAAGCTTAAAGCCACCATTCCGGAGGGCGTGCTGGTGCTTCCCGCCCACAACGAACCCTTTCATGGCGCACACAAGCGTCTGGATTCGCTTATTGAGGGACATGAGACGGCGCTGTCCCGGCTGCTGTCCAGGCTGGATCAGCCCAAGCGGGCGGTTGACCTGTTCGGGGCGGTGTTTGCCCGGGCGATCGGTCCGGACGTGCTGGGCATGGCCACCGGGGAGACCATGGCGCACCTGAACTGCCTGAAGCGTCGCGGTCTCGTGACGTCCGAACAGGATGGCGGGACAACCCTGTACAGGCGGGCGTCTTGACGGCGGGGGCGGACGCATAACGTATACCCCTCTTGTTTGCGGAAGCGGCTGCGTGGGTCTTTTCGCCCTCGAAAAGGCCTCAGGGACCTGTAGATGACCGACACCTCGACTGAGCGGCCGGCAGACGGCCAGCCGGCCGCCAAGGCTGGTGCTGAGCCTGCAGCCGAGCCCAGGCAGGGCCTCAGGAAGAAGCTGTTCCACGAGTTCCGCGAGACGGCGATGACGATCGCCATCTTCGTTCCGTTCTGGCTGGTGTTCTCGACCTTCGTCTATGAGCTGCGTTCGATCCCGTCGGAGTCGATGGTGCCTGCGCTGCAGGTCGGCGACCGGGTGGCGGTGGCGAAGTTCGCCTATGGCTATAACCGCAATTCCGTCCCGTTCGGGCTTGGCCTGCTTGTGATGGGCGATGACCAGAAGAACTCCGAAGAGCGCTGGTTCGGTTCGACGCCGAAGCGTGGCGATGTGATCGTCTTCCAGCATCCGTTCGATACGAACAAGGTGATGATCAAGCGCCTGGTCGGACTGCCTGGCGACTCCGTCGAGGTGAAAGGCGGAAGGCTTTATCTGAATGACGCTGAAGTGCCACGTGAGCGGGTGCGGTCGACGACCTACATCCCCGACGACAACAGCCGCCTCACGACGGCAACAGAGTATCGCGAGACAATTCCGACCGGCGAGGGCGGGTCTACGAAGACCTACCTGATCCATGAGTTCTCTGACTCGGATTCATTGGACGAGACGCCGCGCTTCACCGTGCCGGAGGGGCATGTCTTCATGATGGGCGACAATCGCGACAACTCTGAAGACAGCCGCGCGCCGTCCGGCCACCGCCGCATGGCGACACAGTTTCCAGAGGCATGGCCCTATCGTCCGTCCAGCCTTCCGGCCAACACGCGCGATGACGCGGTTGGCTTTGTGCCGATGGACTACCTGATCGGACGCGCCGAGACAGTCCTGTTCACGCTGCACGGCTGCAAGCAGGCGCCCGGCGCGGAGTGCCCGGAAGGGCGGCTCTGGAAGGGGCTGTAGCGGCTCGCTTCGCAGCGATCGTGCATCAAATTCCACCGATCCGTTAGCGCAGAAGTTAAGCGTCAACGGCTTAGAAAAGCCTGCTGCCAGGGCGTCGCGAGCGCGGGCTGGGTCGATGCACGTTTCCCTGAAGCCTCCTTCTGAATTGACCGGGGCCGAGGTCAGTGCATGGCGCACGCTCGGCGCGGCTAGCCATGACAATCCCTTCCTCTCGCCCGATTTCGCGCAGGCCGTTGGTCGCGTACGGGCAGATGCGCGCGTACTGGTGGTGCGCGATGCAGCGGGAGGGGTGCGGCTGCTGCTGCCGATGCAGCTTGCAGCGTCCGGCCTCGCCCGGCCGCTGGGCGCGCCGATGTGCGATATGAACGGGCCGATCGGAGCCGTGGAAGATCAGGCGCTGCTGCCGCAGGCGCTCGGGGCGGCAGGTGTCGCCGCCTACGCGTTCAGCGGCTGGACCGGGGCTGCGGGTATTGGCGCTGTGAAGATGCGCGCGCGCGAAGGGTCTGCCGTGGCGGACCTGCGCGGTGGATTCGATGGCTGGCTTGAGGCGCAGCGCGAGCTGTATCCGAAACACTTCAAGAAGATGCGCCGCCTGGCGCGCCAGGGCGAGAAAGACTTTGGGCCGGAGACCGTGACGTTCGGGCCGGCGACGGCGGAAGACCTGGCGACGCTGATCAGCTGGAAACGCGAACAGTTTTCTCGTACGCGACGGCATGACGTGCTTGGCCCCGCCTGGACGCGTGG
>JBMOGP010000464.1:0-2828 GCA_049318285.1 Hyphomonadaceae bacterium | reverse complement strand
TCCAACATCGCCGAGAACGGCATCGAGAAGGAAGAGGGCCGCGCGGCGATCTGGGAGATCGATATTGCAAGCGGCGCGAAGCGCCTGTTTGCAACAGGTCTGCGCAATCCAAACGGGATGGATTGGGAGCCTGGCTCGGGCGTGCTGTGGACAGCAGTGAACGAGCGTGACGAACTCGGCCACAATCTCGTGCCCGACTACATCACCTCGGTCAAGGACGGCGCCTTCTACGGCTGGCCGTGGAGCTATTTCGGACAGACTGTCGATACACGGGTGAAGCCACAGCGGCCGGACATGGTAGCGAAGGCGATCGCGCCGGACTACGCGTTGGGCGCGCACACGGCCTCGCTCGGCCTGACCTTCGCGGACGGCGCAAAGCTGGGCGAACAGTTCGCAAACGGCGCCTTCATCGGCCAGCACGGCTCGTGGAACCGCGATCCGTTCTCGGGCTACAAGGTGATCTTCGTTCCCTTCTCGAACGGCAAGCCTATGGGCCAGCCGATCGACGTGCTGACAGGCTTCATTGACGAAGGCAGACAGATAGCGTTCGGGCGCCCGGTGGGTGTCGAGATCGGCAAGGACGGGTCACTGCTTGTGGCCGACGATGTCGGCAATACGGTGTGGCGCATCGCAGCAGCGGGTGCGACGCCGCCAGCTGATCCGGCGACGACAAGGTAGTTCAGCCTTCCGCATTCCCGGGGGCGGTGTCGGGCTCGAGTTGCAGAAGGAAACGCGCGGCGCTTTCGCGGACCGCCAGCTGGCGATCAGCATCGAGCTTCGACCATGCTCGGGCCACCTGCGAGGTGCGCGGGTTTCGGAGCAGCAGCGTCTCGTTGCGCGCCACGAAGTCCCAGTAGAGATAGTTGAACGGGCACGCATCCGCGCCGGTTTTCTCGCTGACCCTGTATCGGCAGTCCTTGCAGTAGTCCGACATGCGGTTGATGTAGGCGCCGCCTGCCGCATAAGGTTTAGAGCCGAGCAGACCGCCGTCAGCGAACAGGCTCATGCCGATCGTATTGGGCGCTTCGACCCATTCATATGCGTCCACATAGACGGCGAGATACCATTCGTGAACCTGGTGCGGATCGATCCCCGCGATCAGCGCAAAGTTTCCGGTGATCATAAGCCGCTGGATGTGATGCGCATAAGCATGCTGGATCGTCTGCCCAATGGCCTGGCTGAGACAGCGCATGTCGGTCTCGCCTGTCCAGTAAAAGAGCGGCAGCGCCCGCGTGGCGTTGAGTGCATTACGCTTGAGATAGTCCAGGCCTTCGCGCCAGTAGATGCCGCGCACATATTCGCGCCAGCCGATGATCTGGCGGATAAAGCCCTCAACTGCGTTCAGAGGCGCGCGCCCTGCGCGATACTCAAGTTCGGCTCGGCGGCAGAGTTCCAGCGGATCAAGCAGACCGACATTGAGGCACGGTGACAGGATCGAGTGATAGAGAAACGGCTCGTCGGCAAGCATCGCATCCTGGTTGTCGCCAAAGCGTGGCAGCGCTTCGGCGAGAAATGTGTCGCGCGCCTGTTCTGCTTCAGCGCGCGTGACCGGATAGGCAAAGCCGTCGAGTGCTCCAAAGCCTTGTGGGAGGCGGCGGTCGACCAGATCGATGACGGACTGCGTTTCGGCCGAGGGCGTAAAGGTCAGGGGACGGCGCATGAAAAGATCGCGTGACGCCGGCTTGCGGTTATCGGCATCGAAATTCCATCGCCCGCCCGCGGGCTGATCGCCATCCATGAGCAGATCCGTGCGGCGGCGCATCTCGCGATAGAAGTATTCCATTCGGAGCTGCTTGCGGTCGGCCGCCCAGCGCTCGAAGTCGGCGCGGGTGCAGATGAAGCGGTCATCCTCGAATAGATCGACAGCAAGACCTGTGTCGCCAGCCCAGCTGCGCTGCAGGGCGACCACGCGGTGTTCGCCAGCGAGTGTCGCCGCGATGCGCGTTGGTCTGTGCCGCGCGACGGCGCGTCGAAGCTCTCCGGACAAGCTGCCGGTGTTGCCAGGGTCATCGAGCTTCACATAATCGACCACGAAGCCAAGCCCGCGCAGCTCATCTGCGAAGGCCCGCATGGCGGCGAGAACAAAGACGATCTTTTTCCGATGGTGCGGAACATAGTTCGTCTCGTCCGCAACCTCAGCCATCAGGACAACGTCATCCGGGGCGGCCCCGCGCAGGGCGGAGAGGTTGGGGGTGAGCTGGTCGCCAAGGACGAAGCGCAGACTGGACATGACGGCTATACGCGCCGCGATGTGAGTTGGACGTGCGGCCAGGCCGACTGTCTTGACGGCTATGCCTCGCTGCCAGGGTCCATATCCGGATAGCTGCGCATGACATCTTCAATCACGTCGAGCGCGGCCGCAACACGTTCGCGGTGGCGCGGGCCAGCGTGACGAAGGTAGATTGGCTGGGTGACAGCAAGATGGCGGACCACATCACACGCGATCAGGACCAGTGGCGGAACCTCGCGCAGGTCGATCGTCCAGCCGTCCTCGCTGAAATGCAGGAAGGTGTTGCGCAGATCGACGAGGTCATCGAACGCCTCGCTAACCTTGCGGTTGAGCGGAAGTTGATAGGGCGGGCGAAGAAAGTAGGGATCGCCGGCGCGGCGCAGTAACTCGAGAGGCGAGACGATGCGCGGCTCGCGTATGGCGAAGGGCTCGGGGCCGCGGCGCCCGTTCGTCGTCCATCGCTTTACCTCCTGCGCGTCGGTGCGTGTCATCGCCTTGGTGCCGTATTCATCGCCATGATCGAGCGCGCACAGACACGCGTTCTGGACCGCCAGCGTCATCGCAATTATCAACCAGCGCCATGCGCCGTTGTCCTCGC
>JBMOGP010000463.1:0-2832 GCA_049318285.1 Hyphomonadaceae bacterium | reverse complement strand
CATGGCCGAGTTCGACAATCTTTACGCGCACGGTTTCGTGCGGGTGGCGGCCGCCAGCCCGCGCGTCCACCTTGCCGATCCGGCGAGCAATGCGAGGGAGACCATCGACCTGATGCGCAAGGCCGACAAGGCCGGCGCCGCTGTATGCATTTTCCCCGAGCTTGGCCTCTCCGGCTACACGATCGACGACCTGCACATGCAGTCCACCCTGCTCGCCGCCGTGCGCGATGCGATCGCCAAGGTGAAGCACGCCAGCAAGTCGCTCGCCCCGGTTGTCGTGGTCGGGGCGCCGATCCAGGTCGGCCCGGCTATCCATGGCTGCGCTGTCGTGATCCATCGCGGCGCGATCCTCGGCGTCGTGCCGAAAACCTATCTCCCGAACTATCGCGAGTTCTACGAGAAACGGCAGTTCGCCATGTCGGGCGATGCAACCGTCACCGCGATCGCGCTGGCTGGCGACACGGTCCCCTTCGGAATCGACCTGACTTTCGAAGCCTCCGACATTGCTGACTTCACCCTTGCCATCGAAATCTGCGAGGACATGTGGGCGCCGATCCCGCCCTCGACCTACGCGGCGCTCGCCGGCGCCAACATCATCGCCAACCTCTCCGCATCCAACATCACGATCGGCAAGGCGGCTGAACGCGACATGCTCTGCATCTCGCAATCTGCGCGTGCAGCCTGCGGCTATATCTATTCGGCAGCCGGATATGGCGAGAGCACAACCGACACCGCATGGGATGGGCAGCTGGCTGTCTATGAACTCGGCTCGAAGATTGCCGAATCGGACCGCTTCGCAGATGAGTCCACATTGCTGTTCGCGGATGTCGATGTCGCGCGCATCGTGCAGGATCGCATCCGCAACGGCACGTTCCGCGATGCGGCTCGCAACCACGCCGCCTGCCTCCACCGCCGGCGCATCAGCTTCACCGCAGCGCCGGAACTGAACAGCAGATTGTCACTCTCGCGCCGGATCGACCGCTTTCCCTTCGTGCCCGACGACGACGCCCTTCTCGATCATGACTGCTTCGAAGCCTACTCGATCCAGGTGCAGGGACTGCGCCGCCGCCTTGAGGCATCCGGCGTCAAGAAGGCCGTCATCGGCGTCTCAGGCGGGCTCGACTCGACACAGGCGCTGCTTGTCGCCGTTCGCGCCTTCGATCTTATGGGCGCGAAACGGAAGGACATCATCGGCGTCACCATGCCAGGCTTCGCCACCACCGAGGGCACGAAGTCCAAGGCGCATGCACTGATGAAGGAACTTGGCATCGACGCGCGCGAGATCGACATCAAGCCGATGGCGAACCAGATGCTCGCCGATCTCGGCCATCCCTTCGCCAAGGGCAGACAAGTCTACGACATCACGTTCGAGAATGTGCAGGCGGGCCTGCGCACCGACTACCTCTTCCGCCTTGCCAACAAGGAAGGCGGAATGGTCGTCGGTACAGGCGACCTAAGCGAGCTGGCGCTTGGCTGGTGCACCTATGGCGTCGGCGACCATATGAGCCACTACAACGTCAATGGTGCAGTCGCAAAGACGCTGATCCAGCACCTGATCCGCTGGAGCGCGGCGAGCGGCCATTACTCCGAGGGCGCCGGCAGCGTGATGCGCGAAATCCTCGACCAGGAAATCTCGCCCGAACTCGTGCCGCCCGGCGCGGATGGAAAAATCCAGTCAACCGAGGACACGATCGGCCCCTACAACCTGCACGACTTCTTCCTCAACCAGGTCATCCGCTGGGGCTCGTCCCCCACCCGCATTGCCTACCTCGCGCACGCCGCCTGGGGCGACGCCAGACATGGCGAATGGCCTGCGCATACGGCGCCGAAGGACCGCGTCGCCTATGACATGCCCACCATCGTGAAATGGCTCGAGGTCTTCACCAAGCGCTTCTTCCTCACCAGCCAGTTCAAACGCTCCGCGGTTCCCAACGGTCCGAAAGTCACGTCAGGCGGTGCTCTTTCGCCCCGCGGCGACTGGCGGATGCCATCGGATTCCAGTGCTGCGCCATGGCTGGACGACATCGCCCGCCTCAAGGTGCAGCTGGGCCTCAAGGCCTGACAGCCGCAAATCTTGCCTTTTGCCTCGGGGTGATCCATGAGGAACCCCATTGCACTCGTAGCTCAGCTGGATAGAGCGCTGCCCTCCGAAGGCAGAGGTCACAGGTTCGACTCCTGTCGAGTGCGCCAGCTTTCCCGCTTTCGTTTCGCAGGCTCCCGCATGAAACCCTGGGTGCGATGGACTGCTTCTGTCGTGCTTGCAGCGGCGGCTGTCATGGTCCTCGCCTGCAGTCGCGAAGCAGCAGGTCCGGAAGCCAAGCCGCTGGCGAAGCCCGCTCTGTGGCGCGTGGCGGACGCAGACACCACCGTCTACCTGTTCGGCTCCCTTCACATGCTGCCCCCCGGCGCCAGCTGGCGGTCTGACCCGGTCGATCGCGCGCTGGCGGAATCATCCACCGTTTATTTCGAGGCTGACGTTGTGGGCGACCCTGCCGGCATGGCCGGACTGGTCGAGAGACTGGGGCGACTGCCGCCGCCCCAGACGCTGTCTCGACAGCTTTCGCCAGATCAATCACTGGCGCTGGGCGCTGTCGCTGCCCGGCTCGGCCTGTCGCGATCCGCACTGGACACGATGCAGCCCTGGTACGCCGCCGTCGTGATCTCTGACGCCGCCATTCGCGCGGCCGGTTACGGGTCGGCAGACGGCGTCGACACACAGCTCAGACAGGCGGCAACAGGCGCCGGCAAGCAGTTGCGCTTTCTGGAAACCGTCGAGCAGCAGCTGTCCGCTCTGGCAGGCCTGCCTGCCGACGTCCAACTGGCCTATCTTGG
>JBMOGP010000462.1:0-2846 GCA_049318285.1 Hyphomonadaceae bacterium | reverse complement strand
GTCAACGACCAGAAGGCGGTGATCCTCGAAGAGTCGGATCGCTACCTGCCCGAACTCTTCTATCCGGACATGACCAACCACTATGACAACGCGAATGTCGACATGCTGGCGGCCGAGGGACATGCGCGCCTTGCAACGCCGCTGCTGAATATCGCGATGGCGATGCTCGCAATTCTCGCCGTGCTGGGCGGAGACTTCAGCCGCCGGGGTTATGCCCAGCGCATCGCGATCGCGTCGGGCGTAGCCCTGCTGGTGCGGCTCGCCGCGTTCGGGGCGACTTCCTCCGCCAGCAAGGATCCTGACCTCAACATCGTACAGTACCTTCTGCCGATCTTCGTGATCGCGCTGGTCTCATTTCTCTACTTCATCCAGCCGATCCTGAAACGACGGCGCGTCAGCGCCCGCACGACCCGGTCGCCGCTGATGGGGCCCGCCTGACATGGTGATCGCCGGACGGATACAGCGTTACATCTTCCGTGAATGCCTCGCATCGCTGGCGTTGACGCTATCGATCATCCTGCTTGCGATCATCCTGGTCGACGTGGTTGAACAGATGCGCACCATCGGCGATCGCACGCAGATCGGCGTAGATGTCGCCTTCACGCTCACGATGATGAAGACGCCAGGGCTGATCCTCGAGACGCTTCCGTTTGCGATGCTCGTCGGCTCGATCCTCACCTATTCGCAGCTTGGTCGCCGCAGCGAGATTCCCGCCATTCGCGCAGCCGGAGTGTCGGCGTGGCGCTTCCTGGGGCCGGTGATGGTGCTGGCTGTGCTGCTCGGCGTGCTGATGGTCACGGTGCTTGATCCGCTGGCGACCAAGCTCAACCAGGATTTCGAGTCTGCACGCGACCGGCTACTTGGCGGCGGCGCGCCAGTAACTGAGGGCGTCTGGCTGAGCCAGGGCGACCTCGAAGCCGGCGCCTCGGAAGCGGCCGCGCAGCTGCCGGGCTCGAACCAGCAGGCCATCATCCACGGCCGCCGCGTCGTCGGCCGCGGTAAGGCGCTGGAGAACGTTACGTTCTGGTACTTCCGCCCTGGACCCGGCGGGCCTGCGGACCGGGAGTTTACGCATCGGATCGACGCCAAGCAGGCTCAGCTGACGCCCGGCTTCTGGCAACTGACCGATGTCATCGAAAATCGCGTAGCGGGGGAAATCGAGCGCAGCAAGACACTGGCCCTGCCGACGAACCTGGACAGCGATACGCTGCTGTCGCGCTTTGCGTCGTCGAAGACGATTCCCTTCTGGGACCTGCCCGGATTCATCCGGGATGGACGCGCGGCGGGCATGGAGATCAGCGACTATGTCCTGAAGTACAACACGCTTCTTGCCACGCCGGTGTTCATGCTGGCCATGTCGTTGATTGGCGCGGTGGTGTGCCTCCGGCTGGCGCGGTCTGGCGGACTTTCGCGGCTCATCGGGGCAGGCGCGCTTGCGGGATTCGTGCTCTATTTCGCCACCCGGCTCGCTTCAGGGATGGCGGCCTCCGGGGCAACCCCGCCCGAGGCGGCTGCCTGGTGTCCGCCCCTGTTCGCTCTATTTGCGGTCTTGACCTTCCTGGCGCATGCCGAAGACGGGTGATCGACCGGGTTACAGGCCCGGCAGAGGCTATGTGTCTTCCGGGTCGCGCTGCGTTTCGGAATGCTGCAAGGTGATCAGCCGCCTTTACGCCTCCAAGGCCATTGCGTATCGGTCTAAGGCTGGGAGTCGCTCGCAACCTTTGCGCGAGGGGAGAGTAATGGTTTTGCGGCTAAGCGCCCTGGCAACCGTGGCGGTTGCAGCTCTTGCAGCTGGCGGTACGGCATTCGCCCAAACACCACCTGCCGTCCCAACACCGCCCCCCACAGCGCCTGCCGCAGATGACGACGAAGTCATCCTGAAGGCGGATCAATTCGAGGAAGACCGCGACAGCAGTGTCGTAACGGCGTCCGGCAATGTCGAAGTCCGCATCGGCCAGCGGACGCTGCGTGCCGATCGCGTAATTTATGACCGTACGACAGAGACGCTCCGTGCGCAGGGCCATGTCCAGATCACCGATGGCGCCGGACAGGTCCAGTTCGCGGACGAGATCGAAGCAGACGAGGATTTCACCAACGGCTTCGCGACCCGATTCTCAGCCCGCCTCGGCGAGACCGGACTGGTGACTGCATCGTCCGCCGTTCGCACCGATGGCATCCGCAATTCGGTAGAGCAGGTGGTCTTCACCAACTGCCCGGTTTGCGAGGAAAAAGGCGTCGATCCGACCTGGGCGCTGCGTGCGCGACGCGCGACGCTCGACCAGGACGAGGAGATGATCTCCTACCAGGACGCAGTGCTCGAACTCGGCGGCGTCCCGGTTCTGTACGTGCCGTGGTTCGCCCACCCCGATCCGAACTCGGAGCGTCGCTCAGGACTACTCACACCGGATATGGGCGTGTCATCCAAGATAGGAGCATACTACGAGCAGCCTTATCTCTTCGTTATTTCGCCCTCAGAAGACGTCACGGTGGCGCCGATGATCTCGACCGGGGTGAACCCGCTCGTGAAGGTTGACTGGCGGCGGCGGTTCTTCTCCGGCTTTATCGACGCTGAGAGCAGCTTCACATACGAGCAGGACTTCAACTCCGACGGCGACAAGTTTGACGATAAGGAATGGCGCGGCCACCTCTATGCGGTCGGTCGCTTCGACATCAACCAGGACTGGCAATGGGGCTTCGGCATCGAGCGCCAGACAGACGATCTCTACGACCAGCGCTATGACATCGACGGCGAGGATGACCTGCGTGGCCTGATCGCAAGCCAGCCGCGCCAGCTGTTGTCGCAATTGTACGTCACGGGCCAGACGCCGGACTTCTACTTCGAGACG
>JBMOGP010000461.1:0-2860 GCA_049318285.1 Hyphomonadaceae bacterium | reverse complement strand
TCGACAAGACCGATGGCCATGTGGCCCTGCAGGCGGCGCTCAACGCCGATTCCACCGTGCGGCGCTTCATGCAGGCGGCGCCTATGCCGATCTGCATGTGCGACAAGGAAATGCGCGTGATGATGGCCAGCGCCAGCTGGATCGCTGAGCAGAAGCTGACCGAGGAAGAGATACTCGGCCGCAATGTCTACGACATCCTGACGTGGCTACCCGAGAAGTGGCGGGCCGTCCATCGTCAGGTGATGCGCGGCGAGTCAATGAGCCATGACCGCGATCCCTATGTCGGCGCCAACGGCCGCGAGCGCTGGCTGAAATGGTCTTCAGTGCCGTGGTATGACGGCGATGGCGAGATCGGCGGCATGATCTCGGTGCATGAAGACGTCACCAAGCTGGTACGTGCGCAGCACGAAATCGAATCTTCGAAGGAGAGGTTGTCTTTCGGCATGGCGATTACCCAGATGATGATCTGGGAGATCGATTTCGAGAAGCGAGAGACAAATCTTGAAGGCGAGTGGAAGCATTACTTCCCGCAGCGGCCGACGTTCGACACGCTGACCGGCGGCGACGCCTGCATCCATCCGGCGGACCGCGATCTGGTGAGCAATCGCTGGCGCGCGCACCTTGCGGGCGGGGCGCCTTACACCGTTGAATACCGTGTGCAGTTCGGCGATGGCAGGGAGATGTGGCATGCGGCTTCGATCCGGATCCTCAAGACGATCAAGGGATCTCCCGCTCGTACGTTCGCGGTCATCCAGGACATAACGGCGCGCAAGCTGATCGAGCTGAAGGCGATAGAGGCCGAGCAGCGGGCGCTGGTCGCGGCGGCCGCCAAGTCCGACTTTCTTTCCAACATGAGCCACGAAATCAGGACGCCACTCAACGGCGTGCTGGCCGTCTCCGAAGTGCTGGCGCGCACGCCGCTGGATGACCGCCAAGGCGAGATGGTTCGCCTGATCTCGACATCGGGCCGTACGTTGCTGCGCGTGATGGATGAACTGGTCGAATTCTCGCGGCTGGACGGGGACGATATCCAGTTTGATATCCGGCCGTTCGAACTGGAACAGATGCTGCGCAACACCTGCGAGGCGGCGCGGACGCGGGCGAAGGCGAAGGGTCTGCGGTTCGAGACATTCGTGTCGGCAACCTGCGATGGTGTTTTCCGTGGTGATCCGGTGCGGATCGGGCAGGTGCTCGGCAGCCTGCTGAACAATGCCGTCAAGTTCACCGAGCAGGGCAAGATCAGCGTTTCGGCGTATCTCGAGGACCTGCCTGACGGGGCAACCCAACTGCGCCTTTCAGTGGCAGACAGCGGCGTTGGTTTTGCGCCGGAACTCGCGGAACGGATTTTCGAGCGGTTCGAACAGGCCGACATTTCGACGTCCCGGCGCTTTGGCGGCCTCGGGCTTGGTTTGTCGATCGTCAAGCGGCTGGTCGAGCTGATGAATGGCAAGGTGACCGCGCAGTCGAGGGAGAACGAAGGCTCCACGTTCGAGGTGGTGTTGCCGATTTTCCGCGATCGCATTGCTGCGCTGGGGGCTATGACGGCCGTTGCGGTTGAGGATTTCGACGCAGAGACCAACCTCGACAATCTCAGGCTGCTGGTAGCCGAAGACAATCCCATGAATCGCCGCGTCGTGGAATTGCTTCTGGCGCAAAGCGGACTTTACATTACCTTTGCGGAGAACGGCAGGGAAGCGGTCGAGAAGTTCCTGGCAGGCAAGTTCGATCTCGTGCTGATGGACCTGCAGATGCCGATCATGGGCGGCCTTGCGGCAATGCGGGCGATACGGGCATGGGAGAAAGCTCAGGCCCGGATTCCAACCCCGATGCTTGCTGTGTCCGCCAATGCCACGGATGAACATGTCGCCGAGGCAAAGGAGGCGGGCGCAGATGATCATGTCGCCAAGCCCATCGTTCGGGAAATCCTGTTCGAGGCGATCGCGCGCCACGCATGTTCGGCCCGCAGGCCGGAAAGCTCGTCTGAGCCGGACGATGGCGATTTCGACCTCGATGCGTTTGGCATCGCGGTTTGAGTTCTGTGCACCGTCAGGCGCCTGCCCGGTGCTTGGTTTTCGCGCTGACGTCCTATCGCCGATTTCGGGGCCGCGCAGGCATCCGACAACCTGCCGACATTGATCGCGTGCTCAGCCCATGAAGGCAAAACGAAAGACGTCGCCGACGGCGCCAGGTGCATAGACGCCGAACATGATCAGGCCAAGCGTGAGGACGTGCAGTGCGGTGATCATCGCCGTGATCGTCACGAAGCCTGGCTTGTAGGTCTTGTGGCGCAGCACATGCTGGGCAAGCAGTCCGCCAACGATTCCGAAGGTCAGGTCGGCAAGGTGCAGGCGGCGTTCGGGAGCGCGCCACGCGCGCTTTTCGGCGGCGCGCTTGTCGGCCTGGTAGAGCAGGAAGGTCGCGATGCCGCCGATGATGTAGAGAAGGCCGACCCATTCAGGAAGATGGTCGAGCATGACGTTGTTGCCGATGAGAGCGATGATCGTCGCAGCGGCCGCGGTTCGCATCGAGATGCTCCGCATGCCGGGACGCGGCTCGCGGCGAGGCTTGCTGGCAGGCGTTGGCGTGGAATGGATATCTGCTGTTGGCGACGCTGGGGATGTTTGTGTTCCGGACTGCGGCGCGCTGCCCGCGGCAGTACGGAGCGGTGGCGGCTCGACAATGCGTACCTTGAGAGCAGCCGGGCGGCCATTGGCGCCGGCGCCGACTTCATAGGTCAGCTTGTCACCGGGCTTGGGCCGTTCGTTGCTCTTCCCGATTGATTTCATGTGGACATAGATCTTGCCAGCGGCGCCGGGGCGGCGAATGAAGCCGAAACCCCGTGCGTCGTGCCAGTCTTCGA
>JBMOGP010000460.1:0-2862 GCA_049318285.1 Hyphomonadaceae bacterium | reverse complement strand
ATCACTGGAACGTCGAAGGGCCGATGTTCAACACGCTGCACCTTATGGTCGAGACGCAGGACAATGCCCATGGCTGTCGATAGGCCTGATCGCTGAACGCATCCGCTCGCTGGGCGCGTATGCGCGGGTGAGCGAGCAGATCGGCGCCAAGTCGCTACTGCCGCCGGACAAGAGCGTGCCGGATGCCGAGACGATGATCACCAATCTGGTGACTGGAAATGAGCTTCTCGCGCGCTCGGCGCGCACGGCGTTGCAAGCGGCTGAAGAGGCGGGCGACCACGCGTTGGCCGACCTGATGAGGCAACGCGTCGCCGTGGCGGAGAAGACGGCATGGATGCTGCGCGCGATGGCGAAATAGCGACTAGCGCAGGCCGAGCAGGGGGCCGGGATCCGGGCAGATCGACAGCCAGTGATCCTGCTCGCTGCGGCGGCAGACGCCGGGATAGTCGCCCTTGGCGCTGCCGATATCGAGGATGATCTGGAAATGGAGATGGGGCGACCAGCCACCATTCTCGCGCTTCGTTCCCAGGTCGGCGATCTTCTCGCCAGCCATGAAGGCGGTACCGGGCTTGAGACCCTTGAGGCTGTCGCGCGAGAGATGACCGTAGAGCGTGTGGAATTTCAGGCCCGCGACCGGGGCGTGTTCGAGGATGATGGTGGGGCCGTAGTCGCCCTCCGCATCGTTGATGCGCGAGGAATGCACGCGGCCGCTGAGGGGGGTGAAGACGTCTGCACCGGCGGGGGCGAAAACGTCGAGGCCGAGATGGACGGTGCGGGGCTCTTCGCCATCGGGCGCAAAGAGTGTCTGGGTGTAGACGCTGCGATCCTCGCCATAGCCGCCAGCGCGCAGGGGGTCGCCGTGCTTCACCTCAGGCGCGTCGAGCTTGCCCGGTAGCGCCTTGTTCAGGCCTTCGAGCAGCTCGATGCCGGTGGGGCGGAGAGAGGCGATCCAGCGATCGTAAGCTGCACGGTTCGACATGGCTCAATACGCTGCGGGGGCGGGCGCATGCTTGGGAAGGCCTTCGATGTATTTCTCGGCTTCGAGCGCCGCCATGCAGCCGAGGCCGGCTGCTGTAACGGCCTGGCGGAAGATGTCATCAGCTACGTCGCCCGCGGCGAAAACGCCGGGGATGGAGGTGGCCGTGGAGTTCGGCGCGGTCTTGAGATAGCTGCCCTGTTTCATCTCGAGCTGGCCGGTGAACAGGCTGGTTTGCGGCGCGTGGCCGATCGCGATGAAGATGCCATGCACGGGCTGCTCGGTGACTTCGCCGGTCTTGAGATTGCGCAGTTTCGCCTTGGTGACGCTGAGCGGGCCTTCCTGTCCGATGACATCGGCGAGCTCGGTGTCCCACACCACGTTGACCTTCGGATTCTTGAACAGCCGGTCCTGCAGGATCTTCTCCGCGCGGAAATGATCGCGGCGGTGAACGACCGTCACCTTCGAGGCGAAGTGTGTGAGGTGCAGCGCTTCTTCCACGGCGGTGTTGCCGCCGCCGACGACGATGACTTCCTTGCCGCGATAGAAGAAGGCGTCGCAGGTGGCGCAGGCAGATACGCCGAAGCCCTTGAACTTGTTCTCGCTCTCGAGTCCGAGCCACTTCGCTTGTGCGCCCGTGCAGATCACCAGCACGTCGCAGGTGTATATGGTTCCGCTGTCCCCGGTGAGGGTGAAGGGGCGTTTCTGAAGGTCCGCCTTGATGATGTGGTCTTCCACCATCTCTGTGCCGACGTGGATGGCCTGGGCGCGCATCTGCTCCATCAGCCACGGGCCCTGGATGACGTCGGCGAAGCCCGGATAGTTCTCCACGTCGGTGGTGATGGTCAGCTGCCCGCCCGGCTGGATCCCCGCGATAAGCATCGGCTTGCGCAGGGCGCGCGCGGCATAGATCGCGGCGGTGTAACCGGCAGGGCCGGAGCCGAGAATGATGATCTGGGAATGGCGGGTCGAGGTCATGGCAAATCCTGTGTCTGGCCCTTCCTAACGGGCCAGCCGGATGCGCGAAATGGGGCAAGGCGCGCCGGTGAGCTTATTCTGGGGATGCTGGCGTGACCTGAAAAGGGCGAAGCGGGCGGCCATTGGCTCAGTTCAGTTTTTCCAGCGATTTGGCTGGCGCTCCAGCACCCGCCTGACGATGTCGTCTGCCGCTCGCGCGGCTTCGCGGACAGGGGCGTAGGTCCAGGTCTGCACGCTCCCCGTGAACCAGCGCGCCGCGCGGCGGTCGATGAAGCCGGTATGGAGCTTGTCGAAGCGCGGGCCGCCACCGTCGAGCTTCAGGAGGTGGACCGGTTTGCCGAAGAAGGCGGGGTCTGCGATCATGTTGGCGCTCTCGCATGTGACCATGGCGGCGTCGCATTGTGAGAGGAAGGCGACATAGGGGTTGGGGCCGTCGCGTTCCTCATTCTCCCAGAAGATCGCTCTGATCGTGGAGGCGAGGCGACGCAACCGAACGCGGGCATGCTCGGGCGTGCGGCGCGAGACGGTAATCCAGAAGGTGCGGCCCTGGGCGAGGCGCTGGATAGCGCCCTCGAAAGCGGCAACATTCGTCTCGGTCATCCGGTAGTTTTTTGAATCGCCGCCGATCGACACGAGCACCTTCTGGCCCTGCACCACGCGCAAGGAGGGGAAGCGTGCGAGCGAGTCGTCGATGCGGGCCTGCGAGAACCAGACGGGCGGGCCGACGACAGGGAAGACGTTGGGGCCGGTGACGCCGTCATGATCGGGTGGAATCACCAGATCGAAATCGGCCATCTGCACGCGCGGGTTCTGCGTCTGCACCACGAGCGTCTTGCCGCCTGAGAGTTTGCGGATCATCCGCGAATAGGGGATCGAACGCCGCCCAGCCGCTATCCAGATGTCGGGCC
>JBMOGP010000459.1:0-2863 GCA_049318285.1 Hyphomonadaceae bacterium | reverse complement strand
TTCTGCATGCCGGGCAGCTGGTTGCGCAGGCTGCCGAGCGTTCCGAACAGCTGTTCCAGGATCCCGAGTTCGCGACCACGCGTCGGTGTGATGCGCGAGGAGTAGTCGATAACGCGTCCGTCCTCCACGTCGTACACGAGCACGTCGGACACGACGTCCTCCTCATCGAACTGGATCGCGATGATCGAACGCTGCACAACTTTCGGATAGTAGAAAGCAAGCAACTCGCGGGTAGATGACATGTAGACCCAGAGCTTTTCCTTGCCGAGTGCGACCTTGGCTTCACCAGCCTGATTGAACAGAGACGTGGTTGAGGGCGTACCCAGTCGGGCAAGAACGGTCGAGCGGGTGTCCACATCCGGCTTAACGTCTTCAGGGAAGGCCTGGTCGGGTACATAGCCGTGGAAGTCACGCGTGGCGGTGCAACCGGCCATAACGGCGGCTGCGGCGACAGTCGCAACTAGAAGGCCAAGCCGGGGACGCTTCAGGGCCATGCAGAAAACTCCGGAACCAGTGGGGTAGGTACAGGCAGCCCGCGCAGCTTGGCAAGGCTGGCAGGCGCCTCCATATCCGCAGCAACTTCCACCCCGCGCGAACCCTGCTAGAGTCCTTCCTTGTCTGGAGGACATGAATGGCGCTCGGCAACTGGTTCCAACCCAAGAAAAACCGCTGGGCGGTCGACCGGCTGCACCAGTCCATCCAGGCGCAGGCGCTACGCACGGACTTCTATTTCGAGGGCGGCGCCCGTGACAACTTTTCCGGCCGTTTTGAGATGACATGCCTGCACGGGACGCTCGTTTTTCGCCGCCTGCGGGAAGCCGGGCAAGCAGGGAGGGCGCTCTCTCAGGAGGTTTTCGAAGCCCTTTTCGATGGGTTTGACGAGGCCCTGCGTGATATCGGAACCGGAGACCTGAGCGTTGGCAAGAAGATCCGGAAGATGGGGGAGGCCTTCTACGGCCGCGCCAAGGCCTATGACCAGGCGCTCGCTCACGGCACCTCTGATCTGGAATTGCAACAATCGCTGAGGCGCAATCTGGGCGTGTCCGACGGTCAGACCGACCGGTTCGTCCGCTATGTGCGGGCAGTCGAGGATACGCTGAAACGTCACACCGATGCGCAGCTCCTGTCTGGCGAGTTGAGCTGGCCCCGGCTGCCCTGATTCCATATGAAATCCGGGTAGTGGATGATGTCGCAGCGACGCGTTCAACGGGGCCTGTCACCTCCCGCGGTCCGTGGTATTAGACCCATCGAGTCATGGTTGGTTTGGGCCGATTCCGGCCGCATCCACCATGTTGGAGCGCCCCGGCGGACATGGCTGACGTGAAGTTCATATCCATCGATGGGATGGGTGGCGATCATGCGCCCCGTATTGTTGTCGAGGGGCTGGAGCATTTTGCGCAGTCACATCCGGACCTTCGCTTCCTGATCCACGGCGACGAAGTTCAGCTCAAGTTGTTGATGGAAAAGGCGCCGACCGCAGCCCCGCGCGTCACCATCCGCCATACAGACAGGAGCGTGGCGATGGACGCCAAGCCGAGCCAGATGCTTCGGCAGGGCAAGGGCACGTCCATGTGGAACGCCATAGAGTCCGTGAAAAGCGGGGAGGCGATCGCTGCTGTCTCCGCCGGCAACACGGGCGCGCTGATGGCGTTGTCCATGTTCATCCTCCGCAAGGTGGAGGGCGTGCACCGTCCTGCGCTCGTAGCAAGCTGGCCGACCCGCAAGGGGGTAACCGCCATGCTTGACCTCGGCGCCGACATCGCCGCTGACGCCGGTCAGCTGGTCGAGTTCGCGATCATGGGCGTAGCCTTCGCGCGAGCGGTAAACGGCGTCAAGAAACCGAAGGTTGCCCTGCTGAACATCGGCGAGGAAGAACTCAAAGGCCATGAGTCGATCCGCGAGGCGGCCCGCCTGCTGCGCACCTCGAATCTGCCGATCGACTTCCGAGGCTTTATCGAAGCTGACAAGATCGGCTCGGCAGATATCGACGTTATCGTCACCGATGGCTTTACGGGAAACATCGCGCTCAAGACTGCTGAGGGCATCGCCAAGATGATCTCGGACATGCTGAAGGATGCCTTGAAGTCGGGTCCCATGGCGATGTTAGGGGCCGCGCTGGCGATGCCGGCGCTGAAGCAGTTCCGCAGCAAGATGGATCCGCGCAAGGTAAATGGCGCGGTTTTCCTTGGCTTGAACGGAGTGGTGGTGAAGAGCCATGGCGGCACAGATGCCGTGGGATTCGCTCAGGCAATCAAGGTCGCTGCGGGCATGGGTGAAAGCTCCTTCCGCACGGAGGTCGAGGAGAACCTGCGCCGTCTCGCGCCTGCGTCGTCGCCGCCCTCTCCGGCCGAGCAGGTCGCGCAGTAACAGGACATCCACGTGACCGAGTTCGTATCCGTTGTTCGTGGCGTTGGAGGGTACCTTCCCAGCAAGGTGCTAACGAACGATGATCTCGCGAAGATGGTCAACACCACGGACGAATGGATTGCCGCGCGCACGGGCATCCGCAAGCGCCACATCGCAGCCGATGGCGAAACGACATCAGACCTCGGCGTCGCCGCTGCCCGCAAGGCGCTGGATGCGGCAGGACTGTCGCCTGACGACATCGACCTGATCGTGGTCGCCACGGCGACCCCGGACTACACCTTTCCGTCGACCGCCACGATTATCCAGCAGAAGCTCGGTATAACCCGCGGCGCCGGCTTCGACCTGCAAGCTGTTTGCTCAGGGTTCGTGTTCGCCATCGCCACCGCTGACAACTTCCTTGTGCGCGGCCAGTTCGAACGCGCCCTCGTGATTGGCGCGGAGACCTTCTCGCGCATCCTTGACTGGTCTGACCGCTCGACCTGCGTGCTGTTCGGCG
>JBMOGP010000458.1:0-2864 GCA_049318285.1 Hyphomonadaceae bacterium | reverse complement strand
TTGCGGACCTTGGCGTTGTCGACTTTCAGTACAGGCACGTCTTCTGGCTCGTTGAGGCGGAATTTGTTGACCCCGACAATGGTCTGAACGCCGCTATCGATGCGGGCCTGCGTCTTGGCGGCAGCCTCCTCGATGCGGAGCTTGGGAAGGCCTTCTTCGATAGCTTTCGCCATGCCGCCCATACCTTCGACTTCCTGGATGTGAGCCCAGGCCTTGCGGGCGAGGTCGTAGGTGAGGCGTTCGACGTAGTAGGAACCGCCCCATAAGTCGATCGTGCGGCATGCGCCGCCTTCTTGCTGCAGGAAGATCTGCGTGTTGCGGCTGATGCGGGCGGAGAAGTCGGTCGGAAGCGCGAGCGCTTCGTCGAATGAGTTTGTGTGCAGGGACTGGGTCTGCCCACCCGCGGCCGCCATCGCCTCGAAGCAGGTGCGGATCGCGTTGTTGTAGACATCCTGTGCGGTCAGCGACCAGCCCGAGGTCTGCGAGTGTGTGCGCAGGGAGAGCGACTTGTCGCTCTTCGGGTCGAACTGTTTCACTAGCTTCGCCCAGAGCAGGCGCGCGGCGCGCATCTTTGCGACTTCCATGAAGTAGTTCATGCCGATCGCCCAGAAGAAGGAGAGGCGGGGTGCGAACCTGTCGACATCGAGACCGGCGGCGATGCCGGATCGGATGTATTCGACGCCATCAGCAAGTGTGTAGGCGAGTTCTAGGTCCGCCGTCGCCCCCGCTTCCTGCATGTGGTAGCCGGAGATCGAGATCGAATTGTATTTCGGCATCTTCTGCGAGGTGTAGGCAAAGATGTCGGAGATGATCCGCATCGAGGGGCGGGGCGGATAGATGTAGGTGTTCCGCACCATGAATTCCTTGAGGATGTCGTTCTGGATCGTGCCCGAGAGCTTCTCCGGCGGCACGCCCTGTTCCTCGGCGGCGACGATGTAGAGCGAGAGCACCGGGAGCACGGCGCCGTTCATGGTCATCGACACGGACATCTGGTCGAGCGGGATGCCGGCAAAGAGCGTCCGCATGTCGTAGATGGAGTCGATCGCGACGCCGGCCATGCCGACATCGCCTGTCACGCGCGGGTGATCCGAGTCGTAGCCGCGGTGGGTGGCGAGATCGAAGGCGACCGAGAGGCCCTTTTGGCCGGCGGCGAGGTTGCGTCGGTAGAAGGCGTTGGAATCCTCGGCGGTGGAGAATCCAGCGTACTGGCGTATCGTCCAGGGCTGGTTGGTGTACATGGTCGGATAGGGTCCGCGGCCAAAGGGGGCGATCCCGGGGAAATCGTCGAGGAAATCGAGGCCAGTCGTATCGGCGGCGGTGTGCATCGACTTCACCGGGATACCCTCGGGCGTTTCCCACAGTTTCGTACCGGCAGCGCCGGCCAGTCTCGACCATTCGCCAAGGTCGGCGCGGGGCTTAAGGTCGCCGAGCGGCAGCTGGGTGAAATCGGGAAAAGACAGGGCCATAGACGCTCCGGACGCGGGACTATGGTTGTTTCCTAGCACTGCGATCATCAGCCATGAAGCCTTCGCACGTCTGAAGCAGTCAGCCTGCGTTCATCCGGCACATCTCATTACAAAGTTCACGAACCCGCGCGCTGCGACGGAGGCCGGCCCGGCTGCCGTTGAAGGTTGCGATTGGCTGGCTTGCCGGGCAATCAATGGGAACAAACACCCGAAAGGGCAATGGAGAGACACTTCATGAGATCCATGACACTTGCTGCTACTATGCTGGTCGCGGTTTTGGCGGCAGGCAGCGCGATGGCGCAGCCGGGCGGTACGCCACCGACACCCGAACAGCGCGCGGCGCGCTTTGTTGCGGCTGACGCCAACAAGGACGGCAAGCTGGACAAGGCTGAGTTTGTCTCCAGCCTTCCCGAGCGCGCGCAGGCGATGGCGGACCAGATGTGGTCCAACCGTGTTGATGCAGACGGCGATGGCTTTGTTACCAGGGAACAGTTCCTCGCCCTCCGCATGGGTCCCGCGGGTGGCGGCGGTGGCCAGTAAGGGCTGCAAACTTTAGGCACAGGACGGCCGGTGATGGCCTCGCCGGCCGTTTTGTTTTTGGACCGGGCCTTGCTATGCCGGTCACAGAGACAAGGGAGCGAGAGATGGCCGACGTCAATTCGATGCAGGGCAAGCGCGCCATCGTGACGGGCGGCGGCACGGGGCTGGGCGCTGCGACGGCGCTGGGGCTGGCGCGGCGCGGTGTGAATGTCTGCATCAACTACAATTCTAGCGTCGAGGCTGCGATCGATGTGGTGACGCAGTGCCAGGCGCTGGGCGTCGACGCATTCGCAGTGAAGGCCAATGTCGGCGAGGATGCGGACTGCAGGGCGCTGGTGGCGGCGGCAGTTGAAAAGTTCGGCGGCGTCGATGTGCTTGTGAACAATGCGGGCATCACGAAGTTCGCGAAGCACACGGATCTCGAGGCGCTTGATGCGGAAGACTTCCTGAAGCTCTTCCGGGTCAACGTTGTCGCTGTGTACCAGATGACGCGGGCTGCGCAGCCACATCTGGCCTCGAGTGGCAAGGGATCGGTGGTGAACGTCTCGTCGATCGCTGGCGTGACGGGCATCGGATCGTCCATCGCCTACGCCTCGACCAAAGGCGCGCTGAACACGATGACATTGAGCCTCGCGCGGGCGCTGGCGCCCAACATCCGCGTGAATGCGGTCTGCCCGGGCTATATCGGGTCCGGGTGGTTCACCAAGTATCAGGGTAACGATGTCGAATCGCAGACGGCGGAGAATGTCGCGAAGACTGTGCCGCTGAGAGTTGCTTCGATGCCGGAAGACATCGCCGAGTCGATCCTGTTCTTCGCTGGACCAGAGAGCCGGCATGTAACCGGCGAGTTCATGATTA
>JBMOGP010000457.1:0-2871 GCA_049318285.1 Hyphomonadaceae bacterium | reverse complement strand
GCTCGATCTCGACGCCGTCCTTTTCAGCCAGCCGGGCCCAGTGCTCCAGGCTTTCGAGGTTGGAGGGGGCGAGCTTCTCGTTGGGGTCGTGCAGCACGGCGATTGACCATTTGGGCACGACGCGGGCCTTCGGGCTCTTCCAGGTGCGGCCAGTGTAGGCCGTTAGGCTTTTCACGAAGAAGTCGAGTTCGTCGTCCTCCAGCTTGGTGAAGGGCGTGATGCGGATGCGCTTGATCTTGTACTTCCCCGGCGAGCCGTTGGCGGTGGTTGTGACGATCACGACGGGCGCACGGTACCAGTCGAAGAGCTGGCGGCCGAATTTACGGAAGCGGTCGTCATCGACCTCGCCGAAGCAGACCACGAGGCGTTCGGGGGCGGGACCCTTGGCGGGGTTCTTGTTGAGGTCCTTGTGCAGGAGCTCTTCAAGGATGGAGGCGGTGTCATCCGGGATTTCGCGGTCGTAGAGGTCGAGCAGGGTCTCCACCGTGGGGACGACGCGGTGGCCGCGGGCCTCGCCCAGGAGCGAGGCGTAGTATCCGTCGGTCTGGTAATTGTAGTTACGGGCGAGGTTGATGATCTTGGGGCGCGACCCGGAGAGAAGTTTCGGCTGCAGGACATAGTCGCGCGTCGTCATCATGCGGAACGGTGCGCCCAGGGCGGCGAGGTCCCGCAGGTCGTCCGCGATCAGGATCCAGTCATACCTCAAAGTATCTCAGCATCCTGATTGCGCCCCATCCGTCTGCATAGAAGCCGGGTTCGATCTCGAAGCACTTGTAGCCATAGCCGTGATAGCGCTTCAGCAGGGCGTAGTTGGTTTCCTTGATCTCAAGATTAAGCCTCGGAATGGCATTGTCGTGGCAATATCGCTCGACATGGCGAAAAAGCTTCTCGCCAAGGCCCTTGCCCTGATGTGCGGGGGAGACGGCGAGGCTGTCGAAGTTGGCGGCGCCATCTTCGATGATCAGGAACGCGTAGCCAGCGACCACATCCCCGTCGAGGGCGCAGAAAAGGGCGCTGTGCTCGTCGTCCAGGACGTCGGCGAAATCCTCGGCGCTCATCATCTTGTCGGCATAACCGGCGGTAAAGCAGGCCCGCTCGATTGCGACCAGGGCGTCAATGTCGTCAGAAGCGATATTGCGGATCATGCCATTCATCATTCAGACAGGGCACGGCGATCCTCGTTTGGCGCGCCAGGTGTTGGAGTGTCGCGAAGAGCTGGGATTAATACCAGTCGTGTGAGTCTGTCGATAGAGCCGGGCTGCGCGTGGAGTGAGGCTGATGCAGAAGCATGGCGAGCGGGCAATGTGGGCGGCTCTGGGCGTTATGTCCGGGCTCGGCATGGCGCTGGCGGCATGGTTGTTCATTGCGCCGGATGTGGGGCCGCCGCCGGCGATACCGTTTCAGGACAAGATCTTTCACGCAGCGGCATTTGCATGCCTGACCGGGCCGGCCGTGCTGGTGCTGCCGCCCCGCTATCTGTGGTTCTGGGTGGCGCACATGATGGCGCTTGGCGGCGGCATCGAGATCGCGCAGGCGCGAGGAGACGACGGGCGATCGGGCGATGTGCTCGACTTTGCTGCAGATGTGTTGGGTATTGTGGTGGCGCTTGGGGTCGGGCGATGGCTCAGGGCGCGTTTCGAGCGAACCTAGCCAACATCCTGGATGCCACCTTCGCCGCCCCGGGGCAGAATCTGCGCCGAGGCCCAGGACGCGAAGGCGGGTGCCGCTGGCAGTCAGTTCATGCTGGCAGGGTTTGCCTCAAGGGGCGGCCGGGAGATCGCCGCCCGCAACAGAGGGCCCGCGCCAGGTGGCGCCGCCGGGGCCGCCTTCAGGCGTGAATCCAGCCCCTCGGCCGAGGACCGTTAGCGGCCCTTGTCGAGAAGGAAGAGGCTGAGAGAGGGTTTGAGATTACCGATCTGGATCTTTGCGGCGTCGGTTCTCGCGCGGCCAAGATAGCCAAGCACTTGCAGGCCACGAGGCCAGCGATCGGGGCGAGGATAACAAGCGCATCCAGCAGCTCGATCAGCGAGAAGCCAGCGTCCCGTTTGCTGGATTTCGGCTTCATGGCAGGCTAGGCAAGGATGTAGTTCAGCATCCAAGTTGCATGCTTGCAGCAGATCAACACATATTGGCCAGCGGGAACGCCAGGTAAAGACATGCCCCCGGGCGATGGCCTTTTTCTCCTTAACGTTGGTGTTGCGCTTGCCGCGCCACTTGTCGGCTCGGCTGCGGCCGCTGCTGCGGTGCGGCTGGCCAATGGCCGCTCATCGGGCCTCTCGCCCTCGACATGCCCAGCGTGCGGGCGGCGGCTAGGACTGATCGAGCTTGTCCCGGTGGTGAGCTGGCTTGTGCAGCGGGGCAAGTGCAGGGGCTGCGGGTCGGCAATTTCTCCGGCCTATCCGGTCATCGAGCTGGCCGCTGTCGGCATTGCTGCGTGGGCATGGCTTGCGACACCAGATTACCTGTTCGTGGCGACGTGTTTGTTTGGCTGGCTCCTGCTGGCCTTGTCGGCAATTGATTTTCGTACATTCCGACTGCCGGATGTGCTGAATGCTACACTGCTGCTGTGCGGCGTGCTGACTGCGCAACTGTTCTATCCGGACCGGATGCTGGAGCAGCTGGCGGGCGCGGCGCTTGGGTTTGGCGGGCTGCTTGCGGTCGAGCTCACTTATCGCTTCCTGCGCAAGCGGGATGGGCTCGGGCGAGGCGATTCCAAGCTGCTTGGCGCTATCGGCGCCTGGATCGGGCCAGCAGGAATTGCTCCATGTGTCTTTGTTGGTGCAAGTGCGGCGATCCTCTTTGTGCTGATCAGCACCCGGATCCGGAAACGTCCGCTGACGGGGGATATGGCAATTCCGTTTGGCCCGTTCC
>JBMOGP010000456.1:0-2891 GCA_049318285.1 Hyphomonadaceae bacterium | reverse complement strand
ATCACGGGGATCACCGGTTGGACGGCCATGAGATCGTCGACTGTCATGCGTGTCACCTAGCCGAAGTCGACAGGAGATTGAAGATTCCGCCGCCTGCCTCTGCATCACCTGCGAGGGTACGGAAAGGGGCAAAGAGTTCGCGGCCCCAGCCGTGCTGGTCGGTCGGCGGGACAGCGCGGGAACGGGCGGCGAGCTCGGACGGATCGACCATGACATCAAGGCGGCCATGCTCGGCGTCCAGCACGATGCGGTCGCCGTCGCGGATACGGGCGATGATCGAGTCCTGGTCAGCGCCGGGCGTCACGTGGATCGCGGCGGGAATCGCGCCCGACGCGCCGGACATGCGACCGTCGGTGACGAGGGCGACGCGGTAGCCCTTGTTCTGAAGCGCGGTGAGAGGTGGCGTCAGTGCGTGCAGTTCAGGCATGCCGTTGGCGCGTGGGCCCTGGAAGCGGACGACGGCGATCATGTCGCGGTCGAGCTTACCGGCCTTGAAGGCGGCGGAGAAGTCGGCCTGGCTTTCGAACACGGCGGCGGGGGCGTCGATGGTGCGGCGATCGGACGGGACTGACGAGATCTTGATGACGCCGCGGCCGAGATTGCCTTGCAACAGGCGGATGCCGCCTTCCATCTCGAACGGCGCCGAGACCGGGCGCAGGATGGTTTCATCGAGCGACCCTGTTGCGCCCTCGCGCCATGCAATCCTGTCGCCATCCAGCCATGGCTCCTGTGTGTAGGCGCCGAGGCCGCCGCCTGCCACCGTGATCGTGTCGCCATGCAGCAGGCCAGCGAGCAGGAGTTCGCGCGTGATGAAGGCCATGCCGCCGGCGGCGTGGAACTGGTTTATGTCCGCCGTGCCGTTCGGGTAGACGCGCGCGAGCAAGGGCGTAACCGACGAGATGTCGGAGAAATCGTTCCAGTCCACAATGATGCCTGCGGCCTGCGCCATCGCGGGCAGGTGAAGCGCGTGGTTGGTGGAGCCGCCCGTCGCCATCAGGCCGACGATGGCGTTGACGATCGATTTCGTATCGACGACCCGCGCCATGTAGTTTTCGCCCGACTTCGCAAGATCAACGCAGCGTGCGGCGGTGGCGCGCACCAGCGCCTCGCGCAAAGGCGTATCCGGATTGACAAACGCCGTGCCGGGGAGGTGAAGCCCCATCAGCTCCATCATCATCTGGTTGGAGTTGGCGGTACCATAGAAGGTGCAGGTGCCGGCGGAGTGATAGGACGCAGCCTCGGCTTCGAGCAGGGTTTCGCGGGTGACCTGGCCGAGGGCGAACTGCTCGCGGACCTTGGCCTTCTCCTTGTTGCTGATGCCGGAGGGCATAGGGCCGGCGGGCGAGAAGATGATGGGCAGGTGGCCGAAGCTGAGCGCGCCGATGACGAGGCCGGGCACGATCTTGTCGCATGTGCCAAGCATCAGCCCCGCGTCGAACGCGTCGTGCGTGAGGGCGACGGCCGTGGAGAGCGCGATGACATCGCGCGAGAAGAGCGACAGCTCCATACCGGGACGGCCCTGCGTGACGCCATCGCACATGGCGGGCGTGCCGCCGGCGACCTGCGCCGTGCCGCCGGATTTGCGGGCGGTGTCCTTGATGACGTCTGGATAGTCCTTGAACGGTTGGTGGGCGCTCAGCATGTCGTTGTAGCTGGTGACGATGCCGATATTCGGGGCGCGGCCGCGGATCGACAGCTTGTCGCCCAGTGGCACGGCGGCGAAGGCGTGGGCGAGATTGCCGCAAGACAGGTGCTGACGCCCGGGCCCGGCTTTGCGTGCGGCGTCGATGCGGTCGAGATAGTTGCGCCGTGTCTCGCGGCTGCGCTCTTCGATACGCGCGGTGACGTCAGCGATCTTGGGATGAAGCGCCATGGGATGCCTCGTGTTCGAATCTAGCCTCACATATCGTCCGTAAATCCGGTCAGGCCAACAGCCAGTCGAGAATCATTGTGCTGAGGTCTGCGCCGTAGCCGTGGCTGAGGTCGGCGATCTCGCGATAGGTCACAGCTGCGCCGGTGCGTAACAGGTGTTGCTGGGCTTCCTGCGCCATGGCGACGTGGAAAATCCTGTCGCGCTGGCCGTGGATGATGTGGATGGGCAGGCCGTTCATCCGCTCGCCCTCGGCCATGGCGGCGAGCATGGGATTGAAGGCGGCGGCGACAGGGGCGAGGTGCGTGAAGGGCGATCCGGCGAGGAGGCCAGACGTGTAGCTGAATGTGCCGCCGTCGCTCATGCCAGTGAGCAGGATGCGCTGCGGATCGATCGTCCATTTGCGGCGGACGAAGGCGAGGATGCTGGCGAGATGCGGCGAGTCACGGTCGTCACCCTGAATCGCTCAGGTCTGGCCGAGCGACGTCCGCGCCACGAGAATCGCACCGCGTGAGCGGCAGGCGGCGATCCAGCTCCACAGATAAGCGCGGCTTCGGCCTGAGCCGCCGTGAAGCGCGAAGACGACAGGGTGCGGCGTGGCAGGGTCGCAGGTTTCGGGCACATAGACCCACACCGAATCGCGTGCATCAGGCTCGTCGCCGAAGAGCATGACGCCAGTGTCGGGCGGCGGCGGTTGCCGCTTCAGGCGTATCTGGAGTTCTTGATCGCCGCGGTGTGCCGGGTCAAGGAAGAAGCGGTTCACGGCGGGTAGCACGTCAGCGAGGGGATAGAGCGCTTCGAGCGCTTTCGGGGTGGCGCGTATGCCGCGCCAGGCGCGGGCGACGTCCTCGGGTGGTACGGCGGCCTCTTGCAGCGCGTCGACGGCGGCAAGCGCGTGGCCGGCTGCTTCGTCCAGAAGGGGACGGAGGGCGGAGTAGGGGTCGGGCCATGGCGGCATGGCGCGAGCGGCGCGGAGTTTCCCGCGCGGCGGCGCCACGCGGGCGAGCAGGTGGATGTAGCC
>JBMOGP010000455.1:0-2898 GCA_049318285.1 Hyphomonadaceae bacterium | reverse complement strand
CTTCGCCACCACTGGCGGATGTCCTTCAGCCACTTCTCGCCTTCCTGATCCTTGAGATCGACATCGTACCAGACCGACAGGTTGGCCGCGACCTTGCCGCTCGCATCCTCGATCCAGATGGCGACATAGGGCCGGTGATATTCAGCGACATTGAGCTTCGGAATCTCGACGACCAGTTCAAGCGTGCCAGCGTGCGCCGCGCCCGCCAGCGCCACCGGAACTGTAAGCATCAGGACATCGCGCATGAAAACTCGGCCTCAAACATGAACCAGGAAGACGGCGACCAGCGCAGGGATGATCAGACCCGCGCCAACGATGAACCAGGTCGGTGCCCGGCGCGGCGCATGCATCCAGAGCAGCACCAGCCCAGTGATGCAGAACAGGATGGCGGCAATCGAGAAGATGTCGATGAACCAGAACCATACCGGGCCCGTATTCCTGCCTTTGTGAAGATCGTTGAGCCACGAAATGACACCGCGATCGGTGTTCTCGAAGATGACGTCGCCCGTCTCAAGGTCGATCGACAACCACGCGTCGCCCCCCGGCTTGGGCATGCCGACATAGACTTCGTTCCCGGACCACTCGCCGGTCCGTCGCGACACCGGCGCGCCAACCTCCCTGGCGAGCCAGTCGGCCACCGGCGCAGGGAGGATCGCCGTCTCGCCTTCGGGCGGCGCCTCGCCCAGCTGGACGAGCAATTCTGCCGGCAGGACCGCCGTCCGCTCGACGACCACCGGCTGGCTTTCGATCTGGCCCGCATGGTTCAGTGTGATGCCGGTGATGGCGAACAGGAGCATGCACACCAGCGTCGCCGCGCCCGTGATCCAGTGCCAGACGCGCGCCTGGGTCATCCAGAATAGCCGGCGCACCTTGGCTTTGTGGGCCTTCTTCGCGGCCTTTTCGGCATCTCCGATCAGACCCGTTGAGCTGTCCGCGGCCTCGACCATCCCGCATCCCGGCGCCCGTTTTTCGGCGCCATTCCCTTTCGGCGCCCCAGCGGCTCCGTTCTGCCAGGGAGTTACGCGACACACCCCCTGATTGCAACCCATTCTCATTTGCAGCTTTGCCGGAAATTGCGTTCATGACCGGCTTTTCAGCATCAGGGCGGAAGACGCCCTTCCTGCTCTTGAGGCTGGCGGGCGGGCATGCATGGTGGCTGGAACACCCCCCTCTCCTGAACCCAAGAGACATCGATGGCGATCTTCTCCCGGCTGAAACTGGCCCTCATCGGCGCAACGGCGCTGGCCGGCTGCTCGACCATGGCCACCGCGCCGGCCGGTGTCAGCGCCGAAGCATGGGCGATCCATAACCGCCTCCTGACGCTCGACACACACCTCGACACACCCGCCTTCTTCGACACGGTGCGCGGCTACGACATCATGGAGCGCCACGATGTGGAACGCGATGGGACGCAGGTCGACTATCCGCGCATGGTGGAAGGCGGCCTCGATGGCGGCTTCTGGGTCATATACATGGGCCAGGGCCCGCTGACGCCGGAGGGATACCAGAGTGTAAGGGATGCAGCGCTGATCCGCGCGATATCGATCCACAAGATGGTGGCGGCGAATCCTGACAAGCTCGAACTTGCGCTCACGTCGGCGGACGCTGCCCGGATCAACGCGAGCGGCAAGAAGATCGTCTACATTTCGATCGAGAACTCCTACGAGCTGGGCGAGGACCTCTCCCTGCTCGACACCTTCTACAAGCTCGGTGTGCGCATGGCCGGCCCGGTGCACAACGGCACCAACCAGCTTGCCGACTCAACCAACCCGGGCGCGCTCGGCATGAAATGGGGCGGCCTGTCGCCGATGGGGCGCGACTACGTCAGGCGCGCCAACGAACTCGGCATCGTGCTCGACGGCAGCCATTCCTCGGACGCTGCGATCGAGCAGATGATCGACCTGTCAGCGACGCCGATCATTCTCTCGCATCACGGCGCAGACCATCTCAACGAACATCCGCGCAACGCGCCCGACGCCCTGCTCAAGAAGATGGCGACAAAGGGCGGTGTGATTCACATGAACGCGCTCGGCTCGTTCATCAAGACGCTGCCGCAGACGAAAGAGCGCACCGACGCGATGGCGGCGCTGCGTACCAAATGGGGAAACCCGAACGAGCTCGAAAGCGCGCGTTATGAGCTCTATCTCGACGAACTGAACGCTGTCGACCGTCAGTTTCCGGAGAACCGCGCCACATTTGAGGACTACATGCAGCAGGTCCTCTACACGATCAGACTTGTGGGCGTTGATCATGTCGGCTTCGGCGCCGACTGGGACGGCGGCGGCGGCCTCGACGGCTTTCGCGACATCACCGCCCTGCCGAAAATCACCGAACGCCTGCTGAAGGAAGGCTACACCGAAGCAGACCTGCAGAAGATGTGGAGCGGCAATGTGATCCGCCTGCTGAAAGCGGCCGAGGATTACAAGGCAAGCCTCAGCAAATAGGTCTCGGGATAGCCGACGCCCTGCCCGGCAAACCCGCCGCAGGCCGGTGCAGGCATCGATAAATCGCTGCTTTGCAGCGGCTGCCGGGCGACGGGCGGTCGAGATCACGCGAGCCCCGGTACGAGATCCTTCAGCATGAAGGCCGATGTCAGCAGCAGGTAGACGCCGAATACGCGTTTCAGCTTGACCGGATCGAGCTTGTGCGCGGCCGCCGCGCCCAGCGGCGCTGTCCAGATGCTCATCGCAACGATGGCCGCCAGCGCGATCACATTGACGAAGCCCACGGACCCTGTCGGCAGGCCCGGTGCGCCGATGCCGGCGATCATGCTGCCGATGGCGCCGGGCACGGCGATAATCGTGCCGAAGCCGGCCGCGGTCGCCACGGCGCGGTGCATGTTGACGCCGCTCATCGTCATGATCAGCACGGCTGGCGTGCCGCCGCCAATGCCGAGCA
>JBMOGP010000454.1:0-2899 GCA_049318285.1 Hyphomonadaceae bacterium | reverse complement strand
CATGGCCGAGCCCGCAGGATCATTGTCGACCAGCACAATCTCGAAGGCGAGGCTGCATGTCTGTGCCAGTGCGGACCGGGCCGCCACCAGCGCGCGCGCGGGCCTGCGGAAGGTCGGTATGATGATCGAAACCGCCGGCGTCATGCCGTGCAGTCTATGCAGGCGAGGTTGCGGGGGCGTTTACGCGTATGCGACGGTTATGAGACAGGCCGCTGAATTGACGCGGCGAGATTCTGCGAGACCTGCCGCGCATCGAAGGCGTTGGCGTCCGGGCCCTTGGGCCCGCGGCTCATCACGATCTCCGCAAAGGCTTCGTAGCGCGTCACCTCGTCATAGCGGGCGGGCGAGGACATGAACGGGTCCCAGGCACTCACCCAGCCCCAGCGGGGTGAAAAGTAAATGTAGGAGAAGCGGGAAAACTCGCCTGTGCGCCGGACCGTGCTGTCCTTGTCAGTGTCGCGGCTGACGATGGTGAAGGTGTCGTAGCCTGATTGCAGCGTCAGTTCGGCGGCGCGGTAGAGAAGATAGTTCTCGACCGTGTCGCGGCCGGTGAGGGAATTTCCCTTGAACGAGATCCGGTAACGCTCAGGCTCGATCTTCTGCTCGGAATAGCCGCGATCATAGCCGGCAGCCGGCTGGTAGGGTGTGGGGCCGCTGGAGCAGGCCGCCACAAGCGTGGTCGCCGCAACCACGCCAACTGCAAGGATTTGTCTGAACCTGGACCTGAACATTCGAAATCTCCTCAGGCGTGATCCCACACCCTTTCAGATAGGAAGGCAAACCTGAACAGCAAATGAGCAGGCCGGCCCGCGTCAGCGGACCGGCCTGCTCCTGCACGAACTGAGATCGCCTCGCGCTAGGCTGTGGCGAAACCGAAGACCGATTTGGTCTCGAGGAATTCGTGGATGCCGGCCTCGCCCCACTCGCGGCCATTGCCTGACTGCTTGAAGCCGCCGAAGGGCATGGTCTGGTCGGAGCCCGCGCCGTTGATGTGAACCATGCCGGTACGCAGCTGCCGCGCGACTTTCTGGGCGTGTTCCTGATCGCCCTGAACGTAACCGGAGAGGCCGTAGACCGTGTCGTTGGCCATGGCGATGGCCTGCTCTTCGGTGTCGTACGGGATCATGCAGAGCACGGGTCCGAAGATCTCCTCGACCGCGATGGTCATGTCGTTGCGCACGTCGGCGAACACGGTGGGCTTCACATAGTAGCCGCGGTTGAGCCCGTCAGGACGGCCCGGGCCGCCGGCGACGAGCGTTGCGCCTTCCTCGATGCCCTTCTGGATGAGGCCCTGGATCTTGTTCCACTGGGCTTCGGACACGACGGGGCCGATGGCGCCCTTCTCTGCCGTCGCCGGATCCTGCACCTTCACCGCTTCAGCTGTCGCTTTGGCGATGGCTTTTGCCTCGTCATTCTTGGCGCGCGGAATGAACATGCGCGAGGGTGCGTTGCAGCTCTGGCCCGTGTTGGTCATCATCTGCATGACGCCGGATTTCACGGCCTTGGCGAGGTCAGCGTCGTCGAGCACGATGTTGGCTGACTTGCCGCCGAGTTCCTGCGCAACGCGCTTGACCGTCGGGGCCGCGGCCTGCGCGACCAGCACGCCGGCGCGCGTGGAACCGGTGAACGACATCATGTCGACGTCCGGGTGTGCGGAGAGCGCTGCGCCGACGCCGGGTCCATCGCCATTGACGAGGTTGAAGACGCCTTTCGGCACGCCCGCCTCGTGGAGGATTTCTGCGAAGATGATGGCGTCGATCGGCGCGATCTCGGACGGCTTCAGCACCATCGTGCAGCCGGCGGCGATGGCGGGGGCGACCTTGCAGGCGATCTGGTTCTGCGGCCAGTTCCACGGCGTAATGAAGCCGCAGACGCCGATCGGCTCCTTGCGGATGAGATGCTTGCCGCGGCGCTCCTCGAACTCGAAGGTGCGGAGGTAGCTGGCGGCCTGCATCAGGTGGCCGAGACCGGAGGGGGCCTGTGCCGCCTGCGCGAGCCAGAGCGGCGCGCCCATTTCCTCGGACACGGCTGTCGCCATGTCGCCAAGGCGCTTGCTGTAGATCGCGATGATCTTGTCCAGCAGCTCAGCGCGATACTCTTTGGTGGTCGCCGCGAAGGCAGGGAAGGCTGCCTTGGCGGCAGCCACGGCCTTGTCGACGTCGGCCTTCGAGCCGATCGAGATGCGGGCGTAGCTTTCCTCGGTGGCCGGGTTCTGCACGTCCAGCGTGCGCGGGGTTACGGGATCGACCCATTCGCCGTTGATGTAGAATTTGAGGTAGTCGCGCATGGGATTCTCCTGGTCGAAAGCTGGCCGGGCCATGTGCGGCCGGAACACGGGGGTTGGGCTCTAGATAGTCGATGTCGTGACGGATTGGGAGGGCCCGCTGTCCGCCTTGAACTAGAACGTAAGCCCCTTCCAGACACCGTCGCACTTGTGCTCGGCCGCGAACGTCGAGGCCGGCATCGGCGCGACGCCGCCGTCTGAGGCAATGTCGAGTTTCTGCACGGTGCCGGAGGCAAATTCACCCCATTCCGGGACGCCATTTCCGTTGGGATTTCCGGTGCGCGCGAAGTTGACCCAATAGCGCGACATGGTGGTCTGCAGCGCCGTGCGCGCGTCATTCTGCATATCAAGCATGTTGAACAGGTAGGGGAGTTCGGCGGCGTGCGCTGCGCCCTGCTGGAGGCTGAGCGGGTATTTGCCGTCGATGATGCCGATGATCGGGATCGCGGTCTGGTCGCGGAATTCGTACATCCAGGTGGGCGAGCCCTGCGCCTTGATGCGGGAGGAGACGTTGAGGCCATTGCACGAGAACGTCGCGTCGGTTGCGAGCGCGGTCGCCGCAAGGCTGGCCTGAAGGTTCGTGTCTGTTCCGTAGCTGGCGAGGGGATAGTGCGT
>JBMOGP010000453.1:0-2901 GCA_049318285.1 Hyphomonadaceae bacterium | reverse complement strand
TGTCGAAAGACGTCGAGCCGAAGACCATCGCGCGCGGCACGCCGGGCTTCTCGGGCGCCGATCTCGCCAACCTCGTCAACGAAGCAGCCCTTCTTGCAGCGCGGCGCGGGAAACGCTCGGTCGGCATGCGCGAGTTCGAGGACGCCAAGGACAAGGTCATGATGGGACCTGAGCGCAAGTCCATGGTGATGACGCAGAAGGAAAAGGAAGCCACCGCCGTTCACGAAGCGGGGCATGCCATCGTAAACATGCTGGTGGTCGGCAATGACCCGCTGCACAAGGTGACGATCATTCCGCGCGGCCGCGCTCTGGGCGTGACCTGGTCGCTGCCCGAGGCGGACAGGCTCAGCTACACGAAGACATGGGCCGAGGCGAAGATCGCCATGGCGTTCGGCGGACGCATCGCCGAACAGCTGGTCTATGGCGAGGAGCACCTCAACACGGGCGCATCCAGCGACATCACGCAGGCGACGAGCATCGCACGCAGCATGGTGACGGAATGGGGTATGAGCGAATTGCTCGGTCCACTGCGCTATTCGCCGAACGAGCAGGAAGTCTTCCTCGGCCACTCGGTGACGCAGCGCCAGAACGTGTCGAGCGAAACGGCCCGGATGATCGACCAGGAAGTGCGCCGCATCGTCACCGACGGCGAGAAGAAGGCGCGGCAAGTGCTGACGGACAACCGTCACCTGCTGGACCAGCTCGCGGCGGCGCTGATGGAATACGAAACCCTGAGCGGCGATGAAGTTAGCGAGCTGTTCAAGGGCAACCGCCCGGACCGCCCGGACGACACGCCGTCTGGCCCGACATCGGCTGTGCCAGTGATCAAGAAGAAGCCGCCGCGCGAAGGCTTTGGCGGAGAGCCGGAACCGCAGCCGACCTGATCAGCAAGGCGTTGTTAAATGATAGAGCGGCGGCGCTTCGGCGTCGCCGCTTTTCGTTTGGCACCATGCATGATGACGGCGCGGTTCGATTCAGCCGTTGCAGTGTGCGTTTCATTTATGCGTAACCGGCAGCTTCGGGGCCGTTCTGAGACCCGTCCCATGATGGGCTCACTTGTCGTTGCTTCCGCTTTTGCCGGCGCAGGTGCAGTAACTTCGCCCGCCGCGCTCGCGCAGGCATCCGGCTATAGCGGGCCCTATCCTGGCGTCGGCACAGGTTATTCCTTCAAGTCAGACGGCGAGATCGTGGTCTTCCACACAGACCACGACGGCGTGTTCGACGACACGGTACGCACGGGCGCGGTAGCCAACGCATTCTTGCCTGGCTTCTGCGAAGGCACAGCGACGGGGCCTTCGCCCGGCAGCGGATGGCGTACCGGCGATGGCAGCATCAAGCTTTCAGTTCGCGAAGGTTACGACCTTTAGTACGGCAACTGGGTGATCGGCGCCGTGGCGGACTATGGCGCGGCCAATCTCGGCGACGACATGACGGCGTTCTCCACGACGCCTGCCTCCTGCACGTTCACGCGCGACCTGAATTCACCAACCTCGCTGCGCGCGCAGGGCGGATGGGCCGGCAAGGCCGGGCTGTTGTATGCAACAGCGGGGATGGCGTGGGGCGACATGGAGCAGTCCTTCACGACCACCAACACCTTGAACACCTTCACGCCGTCGGAAGACAGCGAGATCCACGGCTATCAGATCGGGCTGGAATACATCGGGACGGAACGCGCCGATGGTGCCTACCCGGTTGCAGTGGGGACCGGCACGGCGCCGTCGACAACCCCCTTCCACATGATCGATCCGACAGGAACCGACATGAAGTGCGCCATGGATGTGTACGCCTTCAGCACGGTTGGGCTTATCCTGAATTCGCGACAGTAACCTGGTTCCACGGCGGCCCCGCTGGGCCGCCGCTATCCTCCGGTCGCATGGTCCTAGCTGACCTTGACCATCCGCTTGCCGACATTGTCGCCGGCGAGCAGCCCGATGAGGGCGTTGGGCAGGTTGTCGAAGCCGTCGATGATGTCTTCGCGCACCTTCAGCTGGCCGGATGCGACCCAGCCGGAGAGCTCGGCGAGCGCCTTCGCATTGTGCTCTTCGAAATCCATCACGATGAAGCCGCGCATGGTGAGGCGCTTGGTTACGATCAGGCCGGGCACGCCGCGCGGGCCGTGCGCCTGCGGGCTGTCGTATTGCGAGACGGCGCCGCAGCAGGCGATGCGGCCGTTGTTGTTCATGTTGAAGAGGCATGCCTCAAGGACGCTACCGCCGACATTGTCGAAATAGACATCGATGCCCTTGGGCACGGCGGCGCGCATCGCCTTCGAAAAGCTTTCAGCCTTGTAGTCGACGGCGGCGTCGAAGCCGAGGTCGCGCGTGAGCAGGTCGCACTTGGCCTGCCCGCCAGCGATGCCGACGGTGCGGCAGCCCTTGATCTTTGCGATCTGGCCAACGATCGAGCCGACCGATCCCGCGGCGGCGGAGACGACGACAGTCTCGCCGGCCTTCGGTTGTCCGCATTCGAGCAGGCCGAAATAGGCGGTGAGGCCGGCAACACCATAAACGCTCATGAGGTAGGTGATCGGCTCGCCCGCGGGCGCCTTGCCGAGCTTCGTGACGTGCTTGCCATTCAGGACCGCATAGTCCTGCCAGCCCGTGTCGCCCCAGACGAGGTCGCCAGCAGCAAAGCCGGGAGCCCTGCTTTCAACAACTTCGGCCATGCCGCCGCCGGCCATTACATCGCCGGCCTTGATGGCCGCGCGATAGGTCGCGCCCCACATCCAGGCGCGGTTGGCGGCGTCGAGCGAAATGTAGCGCGTGCGAACCAGCACTTCGCCTTCGCCCGGGCTCGGAATGGCGCTTTCGGCCGCCTTGAAGACATCGGGCGTCAGCCTGGACGTCGGCAGGTGGTCGATCACGAACTGTCTGTTGGCGGGCATTGGGGCTTCCCTCTTGC
>JBMOGP010000452.1:0-2905 GCA_049318285.1 Hyphomonadaceae bacterium | reverse complement strand
GCGGCGGGGGCCGGGAGCGGAGCGGGGCGCTGGGGGCAGCTGGCGCTGACGCTGGCGCTGACGCTGACGCTGGCGCTGACGCTGACGCTGACGGGGAGGATGAGGCACAGGCTGGGAGGGCGAGCATCATGCCAGGCGTGATCGCAACAGATAATCTGCGTATTGTCTGCTGCATGGTTCGGCTCCTCCGGCTTCTAACCGAAGCGGACACACGATCATGCCGCAGTTTGCCTACAAAGTCGTGATGAGGCCGTGACGCGGGTGCGGGTTCTGCTAGGGTCGGCGCAACGGGAGAGCCGGATGAAATATCTGAGACTTGCCGGCGCGATCGTGGGGGCGCTGTGCGTGCTGATGGGCGTGGTATGGATCTTCCAGGGGGTCAATGTGATCCCGGGCAGCTTCATGACGGGTGTCATCGACTGGTCGTATCGTGGCGCAGTTCTGGTGGTTGTCGGGCTGGTCGCGCTGTTCCTTTCGCTTCGCAACCCGCGTGCGAAGGGCCAGTGAGCACGGCAAGACATATCCTCATTGACGCTTCGACGGCGCGGCCCGCAAGATTCGCGGGCGTGGGCGCCGAAATCGTGCGCTGGATCGGCGGGGGCTATCTGAAGCTTGCCGGATGGAAAGTATGCGGAGATTTTCCGGCACTTGACAAGGTCGTTCTGGTGGCGGCGCCGCATACCTCGAACTGGGATGGGCTCAACATGCTGGCGACGGCGGCGCACTATCGCGTGAAGCTGCGCTGGATGGGGAAGGCGAGCCTGACGCGCGGGCCATTCGGGTGGCTGATCAAGGCGCTGGGGTGCGTGCCGATCGACCGGTCGCAGAGCAATGATGTTGTGCGCGTGATGGCTGAGGCGTTTGCGGCCTCCAAGCTGATGGTGCTGGCGATTCCGCCCGAGGGGACGCGCAGTGCTGTGCGGGAGTGGAAGAGCGGGTTCTACCACATTGCGGTGGCGGCGGGCGTCCCGATTGTGCTGAGCGTGCTGGATTATGGGACGAAGCGCGTCAGCCTGGCCGCGGTGGTTTATCCAAGCGGGGACTATGAGGCGGATCTTGCGGTGATCCGCGGGCACTATGCGACGGCGAAAGGCAAGAACCGCGACAAGTTCGTGGCTTAGTCCTGCAGCATCGCTTCCAGCGTTTCGATGCGGTCGGCTTCGCGGGAGGGTTTGTCCCAGCGGATGCGGTGGACGCGGGGGAAGCGCATGGCAAGGCCAGAGCGGTGGCGGGGCGAGCGCTGGAGGCCTTCGAAGGCGATCTCGAGGACAAGGCCGGTGTTCCTGCTGGCGGTGACAGAGCGGACGGGGCCGTAGCGATCGATCGTGTTGTCGCGGACGTATTTGTCGAGGGTCCTCAGTTCCGCGTCGGTGAATCCGGAATAGGCCTTGCCGACGGGCGTGAGTTCCTCGCCTTCGCCTGTCGTGCGCCAGACGCCGAAGGTGAAGTCGGAGTAGAGGCCCGAGCGTTTGCCGTGGCCGCGCTGGGCATACATCAGCACCGCGTCCACGAGGTAGGGGTCGCGCTTCCACTTGTACCACTGGCCGGCGGGACGGCCGGCCACATAGGGCGCGTCCCAGCGCTTGAGCATCAGACCTTCGATCTCGTTGGTGGGCGGGTTGCGGCGCAGGTCGTCGAGGGCGGCAGCGTCGGTGAAGGGGACAAGCGGCGAGAGGTCGATGCGCGGATCGTCGAGGGTGACGATGCAGCGTTCGAGGCGTTTTCGTCTTTCCGAGAAAGGCAGCGGGCGGAGATCGTGGTCGCCATGCTGCAGCAGGTCGTAGGCGCGGAGCATGGCGGGGCGTTCGGCCATCTGTTTTTGCGAGACGAGCCTGCGGTTGAGGCGTTGCTGCAGTTCGTTGAAGGAGGCGACGCCGCCTTGTGGCGAGCGGATGAGGAGTTCACCGTCGATTGCGGCGCTGAAGTTTGCCGCTTCGAGCAGGTCGGGGAAGGTCTTCGATATGTCGTCGCCATTGCGGGTGTAGAGGCGGCGGACGCCCTTGTCGGCGGTGAGCTGGACACGCACGCCGTCCCACTTCCATTCGGCGGCGAAGGCGTTGGGGGAGATGAGAGACGGGTCGAGGTCGGCGGCGTCGAAGCGTTCGGCTTTGCTGAGCAGCGGGTGGGCCAGCATGGGCGGGCGGAAGGGGGAGAGGGCGCCGGACACGGGTTTCAGGCCGCGTTGGTCGAGCCAGGCCAAGAGATCGAGATAGGGCGGCACCATGCCGTGCCAGAGTTCCTCGATCTCTGACATATCGACCTTGCCCCCCGCTTTCGTGCCATAGTCGGCGAGGGCTTGCCGCGCGAGGCGGGCCGAGACGCCGATGCGAAGGCCTCCGGTAACGAGCTTCAACAGCGCCCAGCGGCCGGTGGGGTCGAGCGTGTCGAGCCAGCCTTCGACCAGGAGAAGGCCCTGCGCCTTGGTGCACGCCATCAGCGTCTCGACGACTTCGTTGAGATCAGGCGAGCGGTTGGCGCCGGGGCGTTGCGGCCAGATCAGGGAGATGGTTTCAGCGAGGTCGCCGACATAGTCGTAGCTGAGGTTGAACAGGACGGGGTCGATGCGGTCGGCGACGAGGGCGCGGATGGCGGCTGGCTTCACCGAGGGAATGTTCAGGTCGCCCGTGATCGCCGCGATGGCCCAGCCGCGCGACGGATCGCCGGTATGGCAGAGGTAGTCGCAGATCAGCTGGAGCTTCGCGTTGCGCGACGGCGTGAGCACCAGCCGTTCAAGAAGCGCGGCAAAGGATTGCATGGCTTGCATTGTAGGATGGCGGGAAGCCGAGCGCGAGAGTGCTTCTGGGGCTGTCGCCAGACGTCGTGGGTCCCGTCGATACACAGATCCGCGAACGCCAGAGGTTCCGTCACCTCGGAAGCGCGCCCCGGACAGCCGCGAGGCGGCTGT
>JBMOGP010000451.1:0-2907 GCA_049318285.1 Hyphomonadaceae bacterium | reverse complement strand
CCAGGATGACGCGCCGGCGATGAGCGATGCGGACTATGACGCGCTGCGCCAGCGCCTCACCGCGATCGAGGCGCGCTTCCCGGACCTGAAGCAGGCCGACAGCCCAAGCGACGCCGTGGGCGCGTCGCCTGTGGGCGGCTTCGGCAAGGTCACCCACCTCAAGCCGATGCTGTCGCTCGACAACCTGTTTGCCGACGAAGAGGTATCAGAGTTCATCGCGCGCGTGCGGCGTTTCCTGAATCTGAAGTCAGACGAAGAGGTCGCCGTCACCGCCGAACCCAAGATCGACGGCCTGTCCTGCAGCCTGCTCTACGAAAATGGCGTGCTCGTGCGCGCGGCGACGCGCGGCGATGGCGCGGTGGGCGAGGATGTCACGGCGAACATCCGAACGCTGAAGGACGTCCCGGAGACGCTGAGGGGGAAGGGGCGCCCCGCGCGCATCGAAGTGCGCGGTGAGGTCTATATGACCATGGCGGAGTTTGCGGCGTTCCAGGACGCCGAAGAAGCTGCCGGCCGCAAGCGCCCCGCCAATCCGCGCAACGCCGCCGCCGGAAGCCTGCGCCAGAAGGATCCGTCGGTGACGGCGTCCCGCCCGCTGCGCTTCTTCGCCTACACATGGGGCGATGTGTCGGAGCCGTTTGCCGAAACCCAGTGGGATGCGGTGAGGGCGTTCAAGGGGTGGGGCCTGCCGGTCAACGCCGACATGCAACGCGCTGGTTCAGTCGAAGAGCTGCTTGAAATCTACCATGCCATCGAGGCCCGCCGCGCTTCGCTCGGCTATGACATCGATGGCGTCGTCTACAAGATCGACCGGCTGGACTGGCAACAAAGGCTTGGGTTCGTTTCGCGCTCCCCGAGGTGGGCGGCGGCGCACAAATTCCCGGCTCAGCAGGCGATGACGCAATTGCTCGGCATCGACATTCAGGTCGGGCGCACCGGCAAGCTCGCGCCGGTCGCGCGCCTGCAGCCGGTCACAGTCGGCGGCGTCGTCGTCTCGAACGCAACGCTTCACAATGAGGACGAGATTGCGCGGCTTGGCGTGATGATCAATGACTGGGTCATCGTCCAGCGCGCAGGTGACGTCATTCCGCAGATTGTCCGCGTGGTCGAAGACAAGCGGCCGAAGGATGCGAAGGCCTACAGCTTCCCGACGCGCTGCCCGTTCTGCAATTGCGAAGCTGTACGCGGGGGAGGCGAGGGGGATGAAGAAGTCGATCGCCGCTGCACGGGTGGGCTGATATGTCCGGCGCAGGCAGTTGAACGCCTCAAGCATTTCGTCTCGCGCCGCGCGTTCGATATCGACGGGCTGGGCGCAAGGCAGATCGAGGAGTTTTTCCAGGCCGGTGTGATGACGGCGCCGCAGCACATCTTTTCGCTGGAAGCGCAGATTGCAAAGGCAGGCCTGCCGCCGCTTGCGGAGTGGGAGGGCTATGGCGCGACGTCTGCAAAGAAGCTGCTCGATGCGATCGACAAGGCGAGCGCGCAGCCGCTTGACCGTTTCCTGAATGCACTTGGCATCCGCCATATTGGTGAGACCAACGCGCTGTTGCTCGCGCGCCAGTTCGGTTCATGCGCGGCGCTGCAGGACGCTGTCGCGAAAGCCGCGAGGCAACGCCCCAGCGACGCATATCGCCGCCTGGAAGGCGTCGGCGGCGTGGGGCCTGGCGCACGCGACAAGCTGCTCGACGCCGCAACGGGTCTTCCCCTGCAGCAGCCGGTGTCGGCGGACGATACGCTGGAAAACGCGCTTGGCGGGATCGACGGCCTCAACAAGAAAGCGCGCGCCGCGCTGGCGGCCGAGTATGGCGACTGGCCAACATTTCGCGAGCAGGCTCTGATGGCGGCCGAGGGCAGGCCGGGCGAAGAGCTGCTGTCGCTTGCGGCGATCAACGGCTTCGGCGAGGTCGCCGCAGAGGCGCTGGTCGATTTCTTCGCTGAGCCTCACAACGGGGAAGTCGTGGAGGCGCTGGTGAAGGCGGTGAACGTGCTGCCGCACAGGGTCGCCGACACGTCCGGGTCGCCGGTTGTCGGCAAGACAGTGGTGTTCACGGGCACGCTGGAAAGGATGACGCGCGACGAGGCCAAGCAGCGGGCGATTGCGCTTGGCGCAAAGGTCTCAGGCTCGGTGTCAGCGAAGACCGATCTGGTCATTGCCGGCCCCGGCGCCGGCTCCAAGCTCGCAGACGCGCAGAAGCACGGTGTGAAGGTGCTCAGCGAGGATGAGTGGCTGGCGCTGGTCGCACATTAGCGTTCAGCAGCCAGGCGCCTTTGCGCTCTGACCCGCATCCAGCGCGGCATCCACCAGAGGCGTCCACAGCGCGTAGCCTTCGGGCGTCATGTGAAGGTTGTCTTCGACGAAGATGTCCTTCGGCGTACCGTCGGGCTTCCTCATCGCCGGCACGACATCGATATAGGCGAGATCGTCGCGCCTGTCGGCCAGCATCCTGATTTTCGCATTCAGCCCCGACTGTTTCCCGAGCTGGTCGAACCTCAGCTTCGAAGGCTTGGCCGAGATGAACCAGACCGGTGTTGCCCCCAGCGCCTTCTCCTTGAGCCGCATGAAGTGCACGAAATCGGCGTAAGCCTCATCGGGCGTGCGCCCGGCATTGAGATCATTCTCGCCCGCATAGAACACGATCTCCTTCGGCCGGTAGGGCGCCACCACGCGGTCGAAATAGTGATCGACCTCCCAGATGGTCGAGCCGCCAAAGCCGCGATTGATCACTGTGCGGTCAGGGAAGTCCTCCTTGAGGCTCCGCCAGAACCTTATGGAGGATGCGCCCACGAACAGGGTTGCGCATCTGGGGGGCATGGCTGAGCGGTCCGCCTCTTCGAATGCCGCAATCGCCACGTCGAAAGCCGGCGCCTTGCCCGGCGGCGACTGCGCCAGGTCGGGCAGGGCTGCGT
>JBMOGP010000450.1:0-2908 GCA_049318285.1 Hyphomonadaceae bacterium | reverse complement strand
TAAACGCTGACCGGCTTTTTCGGCAGGTCTTCGCTGAGCGGCAGCCGCTCGGGATTTCCGTAGATCGCGCAGGTGGACGAGAACACGAATTTGTTCACCCCTTCCTCCAGCATCACGCGCAACAGGGTCAGCGCACCGCTGACATTGTTGTCGTAGAAGGCCACAGGATCGCGTTCTCCTTCACCGACCTCGATCTTCGCCGCGAAGTGCATGACAGCCTCGGGCCTGTGCGCGCGGATCGCAGCACGCACCGCCTCCGCGTCACGAATGTCGCCTTCGACCAGAGGCGCACCCAGAAGGGCATGGCGGCGGCCTGAAGAGAGATTGTCGAAGACGATGGCTTCACGGCCAGCCCGTCGCAGCGCCTTGACAGCGTGCGATCCGATATAGCCAGCTCCGCCGGCGACCAGGACTCGTGCAACAGGCATCAGCCAGTCTCCGTCAAAAAACTGCTCTTCCGATATCAGCCAACCGGCCACGGAAACAGGGCTGTCGAACCGGCGCGATCATAGACGCAAGCGGCATCGCAGTCGCGCCATCGCGCCTCAGAGGATCGACTGCCCCGTCGAGGCCCAATCCTTGAGAAAAGCTTCAACGCCGGAATCCGTCAGCTCATGCTTGTAGAGCGCCGCGAAGATCTTCGGCGGCAAGGTCGCACAGTTCGAACCAGCGAGCGCTGCGAGACGCACATGATCCGTCGATCGGATCGATGCTGACAGGATATTCGTCTGGTAACCGTAATTGTCGTAGATGCGGCGGATCTCACGGATAAGCTCCATGCCATCGACGCCCTTGTCATCGAGCCGGCCAATGAAGGGCGAGATGAAGTACGCACCGGCTTTCGCAGCCAGCAGCGCCTGCACCGCCGAGAAGCAGAGCGTAACGTTAACCTTGATGCCTTCATCCGAAAGCGCCCGGCAGGCGGTCAGGCCGTTTTCGGTCAGCGGCAGCTTCACAACGACATTCGGCGCGATCCGGGCAAGATAGCGCCCTTCGGCGAGCATGCCTTCGACATCGGTCGCCACGGCTTCAGCGGACACCGGACCGGGGATGATCGCGCAGATCTCGGCGATCGCCTCCTTCATCTTGCGGCCGGACTTGGCGATCAGGGACGGATTGGTCGTAACGCCGTCGATCAGCCCGCTGGCGGCCGCAGCGCGCAGCTCGGCGACATCAGCTGAGTCAATAAAGAGCTGCATGGTAGACCTCCCGGGGAGACATCGCTCCAATCCGGCAGATTTATAGCGGGTCAGTCTTTATCAGGAATGACTTTCTTGACGTCCTGGGCGCGGCTTCGCGGCATGATCAGCACAGAATTGCCGCTGGCGACGATGACAAGATCAGAAACGCCAATCGCCGAGACCTGGATCCCATCGGACCGGATCAGCATGTTGGCGCCATCGACCAGGGTGGCTGATCCATCCACCGCATTGCCCGCCGCGTCCTTCTCCGACAACCGCCAGAGTTCGGACCACGAACCAATGTCCCCCCAGCCGATATCGCAGGGCGCTACCGCCGCCCGGCTGGTCTTCTCCATGACCGCGCGGTCCACTGCCTCGGAGCGCACGGTGGCGAAGATGTCCGCATCGAGGCGGATGACACTGCCGGAGCGTTGTCCGCTTCTGAGGGAAGCGCCGGCGCCATCGCGAATGTCAGCAGCTGCGATGCCGAACTCCTCGAGCAGAACGGCTGGCGACGCAAAAAAGACGCCGGAATTCCAGCTGTAGCGCGGGTCCTGGAAATACGCGGTGGCCAGGGGCAGATCAGGCTTTTCCTTGAATGCGGCGACTTCGAAAACACCCTCCGAAAGGGGCAGCCCTTGCTGGATATATCCATATCCGGTTTCTGGCCCGGACGGCTTGATGCCGAACGTGACGATGCGGTCGCGTGCAACCTCTGCAGCTGCGCTGATTGCGGCCACAAAGTCGCGGGGCCTGCCTACCAGCTGGTCCGCCGGGGCGATGAGCACCAATGCCTCCGGATCGATCTCATGTGCGATCATCGCGGCCAGCGCCGCTGTCGCCGCCGTATTGCGGCCCTGCGGCTCAAGGATCAGGGCGGCCAGGCTTACGCCCGATTCCGCGACAAGCGACTGGACGAGATCCTCATGAGCGGCATTGGCAATAACGACAGGATCGAGGAACCGGACAGCTCCATGATCGCCGGTAAACCGAAGCACGGTTTCCTCGATCATGGTCCGCTCCGCTCCGAGGCGGTGGAACTGCTTGGGGCGTTGCCGTGTCGAAAGCGGCCAGAGGCGGGTTCCAGAGCCGCCAGACATGATGACGGGAATGATCTTCGTGATCGCCACGCAACGCTCCGACTTTGTCCCTGAACCCTACCGGATTGCTTCTAGGCTCACCTGCGGCTGGCGCAAGGGTCCGGGCAACAAGCACAATCAGCCTGCAAGGCGATAAGCGCTGTCAGCCCTCAGAGATGGCTTTTCGACGAGATGCCATAACAGGAACGCCGCAGACACCGAAGCAATGGCAGCCGTTGTGACACCCACCCAGGGATTGGTAATGAACAGGCCGAGCGCAACGACAATCTGAATGATTGGAAAGTGAACGATGTAGAGCCCGTAAGAGAGATCGCCGAAGCGAGCTGCGTCGAACATGCGGGGAAGCCCGGTCGCGATCCAGATTACAACCACCCCGATGCCGAGGGCCCTGACGACATCCAGAGCTGGAACGAGGATGGATGCCGCCAGAACGATCAGCGCGACGGGCGCCAGAACAGACCGCCAGTTCAGATCGTTTCGCCAGGCCGCAAGAGCTATTCCGACAATGAAAAAGCTCATTTGTCCTGGAAGCTGGCGAGAAAGCTCGATCAGCAAGCCAGCATTCTGTGCCGACCCCGCCTGTTCGAGCGCAACCCGCCAGGCCTCGGACGCCACATAGACCAGGAC
>JBMOGP010000449.1:0-2913 GCA_049318285.1 Hyphomonadaceae bacterium | reverse complement strand
GAGCTTGGCTTCCGTAGCGAAAATCTGGCTGAGCTTTCCGTTCGCGTCACGTTCGGCGAACCACTCCGCCATGGTCCGGACCTGGGCTTCGTCGCGGATTTCGCTGGCGCCGATCTGCTTGGCCACAAGCTGCGGATAGGTCTCGGCGACGACGATGCGCGTACCGGTAAGGGCCTCTTCGTCGAGCCTGGCCAGCGGTAGTTCGAACGGCCAGATCTTCATCGCCGGGAAGCTTGTGCGCAGGCGTTCGACCGCGGGCAGGCCGGTGAGGGTCTGGCCGCCGACAGCGCCGGCATAGGCGATCTTCCAAACCGGCTGCGGGCGCAGCTTGCGGGTTTCGGCGACGTGATCCTCGGTGACGCGGAACTCCGGGATGTCCTTCGGCCCATGCTCGCGTGTCTTCTTCATCGCGAGCGTGGTGAGCTCGTCCTTCTTGGAGCAGCCCCAGAACGGGAACGGGCCTTCGGACATGAGACGGTTCATCCGCGCCGCCAGAGCGAAGCGGTTGTTCGAATTGTCGGGCTTGTCCTTCATTTCCTTGAGCAGAAAATCGCGCGTCGCGCGCCACGGCGCCTCGCCCTTCAGCTTGAGAGCCGAGGCGGTGCCGGCGGTGAAACCCATCGGGAAGTCCATGCCGACGAGGACGCGATCGCCGCGTTTGAGGCAGCGGCCGAGCAGGTCCGTCAGTTCCTCGATCGCCTTGGCGCGCGTGGGCGGGTTCGACGCCTTGAAGGCCAGCTTCAGGCGCGAGTCCGGTGTAAGCGCGCCGACCCAGATGGAGTCAGCGCCGGTGGCGGGTTTGGAGGCAGCGCTCCAGTCCACCATCACATAGCTGTCGAACAGGCGGGCCATTGCTGGTCTTCTTTCAAACATGCAGCCGCTGTCAGCGCGGCAGGGCGGTTCACAACAGGGAAGGCGAAAAGCCCTCGACGTCCAAATCCTTGGGCTCTCGGGGGCTATATAGGCGATCTAGCCGAGTTTCACGAGCATCTTGCCCGTGTTTCCGCCGCTGAACAGGGCAAGGAAGGCTTCAGGAGCCTTTTCGATGCCTGTCATGACGGTTTCCTCGTACTTGATGCTGCCCGAGGATATCCAGCCGGCCATTTCCTGGACGAATTCAGAATAGGTGGCGGCGTAATCGGACACAATGAAACCCTGCAGCTTGATGCGGCGGCCGATGAGGTTGGTCATGTTATTGGGCCCCGGCACCGGTCCGGTGGCGTTGTAGAGCGAGATCATCCCGCAAATCGGCATGCGCGCGTACATGTTGGCGCAGGCGATGGCGGCGGTGAGGTGGTCGCCGCCGACATTGTCGAAATAGACGTCGACGCCTTTGGGGGCAGCCTGCTGGAGCGCTTTTGTAAGGCCGCGAAGGTCGCCGGCGGCGCGGTAGTCGATCGCTTCGTTGAAGCCGATGGATTTCAGATAGTCGCACTTGTCCTTGCCGCCGGCCGAGCCGACGACGTAGCAGCCCCTGATCCTGGCGATCTGGCCGACGAGGGAGCCGACGGCGCCTGCAGCGCCTGACACGAACACGGTCTCGCCCGGCTTGGGCTCGCCGATCTTGAGCAGGCCAGACCAGGCGGTGTGGCCGGGCATGCCGGCGACGCCCAGATAGGCCTGGGTGGGCAGTTGGAGATTCGGCAGCTTGGCGAGGTTCACGGCGGCAGCCGGGGCAGTGAACGCTTCGCGCCAGCCGGCGAAGGAGGAGACAAGGTCTCCGGGTTTGAAATTATCATCACGGGAGGCGACCACCTGGCCTATGGCGCCGCCGTTCATGGCCTGCCCCAGTTCGAAGGGGGCGGCATAGCTCTTGGCGTCATTCATGCGCCCGCGCATGTAAGGGTCAACCGTCATCCAGAGGTTGCGGACCTGGACCTGGCCCGGACCGGGCTCGGGCGATTCGACCGAAGCCAGTTCAAAATCCGAGGGTTTCGGCTCGCCGACCGGGCGGGCCCGAAGGCGCCATTCACGGGATGTTACAGACGGCATCACAGCCTCCACTTTGTCGCAGCGCGCTCATTGCGCCTTTGCACGGAATTTTCCAGTCTTTTCGGTAATTTACGCATTGAAAGATACTGTAACCAACCTTGATGCCCATGCTCATTGTGCGCCTGCGCCATTCGCGTATCTGCTGACGTCACACCTCAGGGTGTGTCGGAGGGTAGCGTTTTGAAGCGTATCGAGAACCCGGCCAGAACGGCCACTGTCGTAGGTCGCCATCAGGGCAAGGTCCGAGTTGGCGTTGTCGGCGCGGGAGTTTTTGGTGGCTACCATGCCCAGAAGTTCGCCGCGAGCGAGCTTGCAGAATTTGTAGGCGTCTTCGATCTCAACGCGGAAGCCGCCGGCAAGGTCGTCGCGAAAGTCGGCCAAGGTGCCGTGTTCACCTCGTTCGAAGCTCTGGCCGATGTGTGCGATGCTCTGGTCATCGCGACGCCAGCATCCTCGCATGCCGCGCTGACGCGCAAGGCGCTTGAAGCTGGCAAGCATGCGCTGGTCGAGAAGCCTCTGGCCCTGACGGGCGTCGAAGCCCGCGCGCTGGCCAAGCTGGCGCTGGAGCGTGATCTGGTTCTCTCGGTCGGCCATCAGGAGCGTCTGGTGTTCGAAGCGATGGGCCTGTTCGCCGCGGGCGAGCGTCCCAAGCGCATCGAAGCTGTTCGCAACGGTCCGGCTTCGCCCGAAGGCCGCTGCGAAGATGTGTCGGTTGTGTTTGACCTGATGATCCATGACCTCGACCTCACGGCTGAACTTTTTGGCGGTGAAGTGAAAGGTGCGGACGGCTCGGGCTACTCAGCGCACACGCGCCTGCTGGACCATGCCTCTGCCGAATTGCACTTTACCAATCAGGGCCACGCAAAGCTCACCGCGTCGCGTTGCGCCGAGAAGCGCGAGCGCTGGATGAAGATCGAGTAC
>JBMOGP010000448.1:0-2918 GCA_049318285.1 Hyphomonadaceae bacterium | reverse complement strand
CGAGCATGCCCTCGGCGCGGGCGCTCGGAATCGTGTCGTTCATGCGGTTGATCCAACGCAGGAAGGTGCTCTTTCCGCAGCCCGATGGCCCGATGAACGCAGTGACGCGCTCGGCGGGGATGTCGAGATCGAGGCTCTTGAGCGCCTGGAACGAGCCGTACCAGCTGGAGAAGCGACGCACGGTGATGGCCATGGCGGCCGGGGCGTCGACGCCATGCGCCGCAGCGCCAGCGGGGGCGGGCGAAGGTGACGACAGCTTCATGCCAGGCTGGGGGGTTTTTCCGGTCTCTCGAGGCATGGGGTCGCTTGTGGTCATGGGGTTCACTGAAGCGGCTTCTGGAGCTTCTGACGGATCAGGACTGCGATGCCGTTGAAGGCGAGCAGCACGACGAGCTGGACGATGATCGCCGAGGCGGCAAGATCCTGGAACGAGGAACCGAAGCGTTCTGCCCAGTTGTAGATCTGGAGCGGAAGGACGGTGTAGTCGCTCATGAGGTTGTTTGGCGTCGAGAAGAGGAGCAACGCCGCGCCAGCCACCAGCAGGGGCGCGCTTTCGCCGATCGCGCGGCTGATCGCGAGGATCGCGCCAGTCATGATTCCAGGCACGGCCGCCGGGAGCGTGATGCCCCACACGGTCTGCCACGGCGTCGCGCCAAGCGCCTGCGCGCCCGCCCGCAGCGATGGCGGCACGGCGCGCAGCGCCTCCTGCGTCGAGATGATCACGATGGGAAGGATCACGAGCATGAGCGTGAGCCCGCCGGCGAGGACGCTCGTGCCGAATGGGAGGGTGAGGTGGAAGAAGCCGTCGGGATCGCCCAAGCGTATGCTGACGTTCGAGCCGGTCCCGAAGACCCCGAACATGCGTGCGAACGCAGTCAACCCCAAGATTCCGTAGACGATCGAAGGGACGCCCGCGAGGTTCAGGATGTTGGTCTGGACGAAGCGGGTGAACCGCGTGCGACGCGCGAACTCCTCGAGATAGATCGCCGTTCCAACTCCGAGCGGCAGCGCAATCGCCGCGCAGACGCCGCAGACCCAGACAGAGCCCCACAGCGGCGCCTTGATCCCCGCGCTCTCAGCCTTGCGTGAAGCGAAGCTCGTGAGGAAGTCCCAGTTCAGGTATCCCCACCCCTTCGCGAAGATCGAGATGAGAAGGAGGGCAAGCGCGACCACGGCGAGGTTGGTCGCAACCAGGCACGCCCAGAGGAACGCCCGGTTCACGAAGATCCTGGAAGATGCGGAGCGTGGGACTGGCATCAGTCGTACTCCTCGCGGAAGCGGCGCAGGATGTACTGGCCGAGCATGGTGAGGAGGAAGGTGATGCAGAACAGGGTCGCCGCGACGGCATAGCTCGACTGGTACTCGACGGTTCCAGCCGGGGCGTCTCCCTTGAAGGTGTACGCTATGTATCCCGTCATCGTCTGGACTTCGGCGGTCGGGTTGACGGTGAGCCGCGCCACCATGCCCGCGGCGAGCGCCACGATCATCGTCTCGCCGATCGCGCGCGAGATCGCGAGTAGGAACGCTGCCACAATTCCCGAGAGCGCCGCCGGCACGACGACCTTGACCGACACGTCAAACCTGGTGCCGCCGAGCGCGAACGCTCCGTCCCGAAGGCTCCGCGGCACCGCGCGAAGCGCGTCTTCGGAGAGCGAGCAGACGATCGGCAGGATCATGATGCCGACGGCGAGTCCCGCGGAAAGCGCGTTGTAGCCTCCGAACGCGACGGGCGCGTCAGGGGTGCCGAAAACCTCGATCAGCGGATTCAGCGTCTGGAGCGCCGGCGTGATCACCATCAGCGCGAAGAAACCGTAGACGACGGTCGGGATGCCCGCGAGCACCTCGAGCGTCGGCTTGAGCACCGCCCGCACGCGGGGGCCGGCGTACTCGCTCAGGTAGACGGCGGTGATAAGCCCGATCGGCAGCGCGAAGACCGCCGCGATCGCCGTGATAAGCATGGTTCCAGAGATGAGCGGCCAGATTCCGAAGTGCTGCTCGGCGCCAAGCTTCGGATTCCACTCGAGGCTTCCGAAGAAGTCGCCCAGGTCGACCTGATCGAACTGGAAGAAGGTGTAGGTCTCCTTCGCGAGGATGATCAGGATGGACGCCGTGATGAAGATCGAGAAGGTCGCGGCGGCTGTCAGCGCTCCGACGATCATCCTCTCGCGCAGGCGGCGCGCGGTCACGGACCTGGCGCGACCCAGCCGGTGGAGGTCGGTGAGCGTCGAGGAATTTGCCGGGACGGTCGACACGGTGCAGGGGACTCCAGAAGAGGCCGTGGCAATCTAACCACGATTCGAACAGCGGGGCGCCGCGTCGGTTCGGACTTGGTTCAGACGCTGCGGAAAAAGACACCGCGGCGGCTGCCGCCGCCGCGGTGGAGCATGCTGCGTCGGATCACTTGTAGAACTCGGCGAGCGAACCAGTCACATGATCGCCCTTCGCGTCGATGAACTGGGATCCGGTGCGCCCGGACTTCCAGTTGGCGCGGACCTTCGTGTAGACGGCGTCAGGGAGCTTGACATACCCGACCTCACCCGCGAGGGCGCCGACTTCCTTGAGGTAGAAGTCGACGAAAGCCTGCACTTCAGGTCGCGCGGCGCTGGTCTTGCTGACATAGATGAAGAGAGGCCGGCTGAAGGGTGCGTAGGTGCCATCCTCGATCGACTCGACGGTCGGCACCACCGGCCCCTTTCCTCCGTCGATGGGAACGGCTCGGAGCTTGGCCTTGTTCTCGAAGTAGTACGCGCAGCCGAAGAAGCCGATCGCGTTCTCGTCGCCCACGACGCCGCGCACGAGCACGTTGTCGTCCTCTGAGACGCTGATGTCGCTTCGGATCGAGCCATCCTTGCCGACCACGACCTCCTTGAAGTAGTCGAAGGTGCCCGAGTCGGTGCCCGGCGAGTAGACCTTGATCG
>JBMOGP010000447.1:0-2921 GCA_049318285.1 Hyphomonadaceae bacterium | reverse complement strand
GCCCGACGTATCGTTGAGGTGCTGCTCATCAAGAATCGCTACTAGGGCGTTTCGCCTAGCCCTCTGCAAAGGCTGTAGTCCGGTCGGCATCGAGCCTATGCGACCAGGGCTCGCACATGGTCTTGAACCTGAGCAACGCCGCGCGCAGCCTTTTCCATTGAGCTCGCGATGCTGTTTATGCCCTGATCGATGCTCGTCACGGCGCCCGACGCAGCTTGCATTGTCGAGGATATCTCCGATGTGGCAGCTGACTGCTGTTCGACCGCCGAGGCCACTGAAGAGATGCTGTCTGCGGCAACTGACACAGAATTCTGGATCGCCTTCAGCGATCCCACAACTTCTGCAGACACAGTCTGGACACCGCTGATTTCTCCGGAAATCGTTTTTGTGGCCGCAGAGACCTGAGCCGCGAGCTGCTTCACTTCCGCCGCGACGACGGCAAATCCACGGCCGGCCTCGCCTGCGCGGGCCGACTCGATGGTTGCGTTGAGCGCAAGAAGGTTGATCTGGGACGCTATGTCGTCGATGATCTGGACAATACCCGACATCTGCTGTGCCGTCTTGGTGAGAGCTGAAGCCGATGAATCAGCGCTCTTGCTCAGCGCGCTGGCCTCGTCGGTTGAGCGCTTTGAGGAAGCTATGCTCGACGAGATTGCCCAAATTGATGATGTCAGTTCTTCGGTAGCGGCAGCCACGCTCTGAATCGTGGACGAGGTCTCCGTCACAGCGCTGGCGACTTCACTGGCTTGATGTGAGACAGAGCGAATGCTTCCAGCGGCGCCCGCGAGGTCACGTCCGATCTCGACCGACAGTCCTTCATTGCGTATCCGCCGCTCAACTTGCGCCGTAATGTCAGTCGCATACTTGACGATCTTTGTGGGCACGCCGTCGGCATTCCTGATCGGGTTGTAGCTCGCCTGGATCCAGATCGCCTTGCCATCCCTCCCGACGCGCTTGTACTCGGCTGCCTGGAACTCTCCTCGCCGCAAGGCCTCCCAGAATTGCCTGTACGCGGCTGAATTGGCGAAAGCCTTCTCCACGAACATCTCATGATGGCGGCCACGGATTTCTTCCAGCGAGTATCCGATCGCATCAAGAAAGTTTGCATTCGCGGTGATGATCGTTCCATCGAGCCTGAATTCGATCACCGCCTGGCTCCGGCCGATTGCCTCCATCTGCGCCTGGGCATCGATCGCCTTGTTCTTGGCGTCGGTGATGTCTGTGGCAAACTTGACGACGCGCGTCACGCGGCCAGAGGAATCCTTGATCGGATTGTATGATGCCTGGAGCCAGATTTCCCGGCCGCCCTTCGCGAAACGCTTGAACTCGCCAGCGACGAACTCGCCGCGCCTGATCTTGTCCCAGAACTGTCTGTAAGCCTCGCTGTCCGCATAGGCCGGGTCGACAAACATCCGGTGATGGCGACCATTGATCTCCTCAAGCGAGAAGCCCAGCGCGGCGGTGAAATTGGCGTTGGCCGAGAGAACGTTTCCGTCCGTGGAGAACTCTATCACAGCCATGACGCGGTCGATGGCCGCGATCATCCCTCTGATGTCGCGTTCCGAGGATTTTGCCGGGCGAGATATCAAACCTGTCAGCATTGGAACGTCCTCATCTGATGCAGGGTAAATGTCGTTAGAAAAGATTTGCACGCGCTTAAGATTATGCGCCTTTTGCCTTAACTTTGCGGAAGGATCGGGCGCAGGCAAATACCTTCTGGCAATACTCATGAAGTCGGCCCCGTGATTTGTTAACCTTGTGGGGTGGGGATCCTCCTTCCATACCGTCTGCCAAGGCGCGCAACTGAAATCCCGGATCAGCGACGCCTTGCACGCGGCAAACGATCGTAGCGCAGCGAGGACGGCGTCATTGTCAGCTGCAGACTGGCTGGCGGCCGATACGCGCACGCCAACGGAATTCTTCCATCCCGATGAACCCGGACTGCAGATGCTTCAGGATATGCTCGACCTGCATGCCGTGGAGCAGGGCGGCAACATCATCATCACGATCCCCGATGATCACGACCTCTTCCTCGACGAGACCGTGGTTGCGCCAGGCATTGTCTGCACCAGTCCGGTTCAGGCCTGGCGTGACCTGTACCGGCGTGGCGATCGCGGCGCCGAAGCGGCCGATCACCTCCGACACATGCTTCTGAAGTGGAATGCGTGATGGCGCCCGAACCGCAGTCGGCGAACGATCATGATGCTGCGACCAGCGACGTGACGAGGCCCGTGCTCGCAGCGATCGCCCAGGGCCTCGGCGCGCATCGCGACAAATCCGTCGTGGTCGGCGGGTCGGTCCCCTGGCTTTAGCTGAGCCTAGAAGACATGATCCATGTTGGTGAGCTCGATATTGATCTCAGTCGCGATGCAGAGGCGTCACGCGGCCGGGAATACAAGGCACGCGTCGAGGCGCTGACGGGCGCAGGTTACGCCCAGGCTGAAAACACCAACGCCTGCCGGTTGGCACGCCATGTCCAGACATCCAAGGGCGGCCCAAGCGTTGACATCATCGACAATGTTCTCCCGCCAGAAGACGCGGTCATCACCAAGAACAACCCGCCGCTGCGTTCTGCCTTGGCAGTGAACCGGCGGCAGCGCGTAACCCCGGGCCATCTTGCAGTATCGACGCGATGGCATGCAGATCGCCGTCCGGACCCCACGCCGGTTCACACGACAGGTTCCTTCAGTGCGATCGCGAGCTTGTTCAGAGCTGCGCCAGCTGCGAGGCCAACCTGACGGCACCGGAGCAGGAGGTCATCCTGCTGCGCCTGCTGGCAGCGATCAGCGAGCCCGATGGTGGGCGCTGTTGCAGCGTGACGTGGTGCCAATCACGACGATAGCAGACCGCGCGTCATCCGCAGGCGAAATACCTGCCCGTCACTCGTCGCTCCGGATCTGACTGCTGTCTGAAGGCTGGCC
>JBMOGP010000446.1:0-2925 GCA_049318285.1 Hyphomonadaceae bacterium | reverse complement strand
TGGTCGATGGATCTGAGCGGGTTCGAGGGGGCGGACGCGAGTGGGGCGGCGGGTCTGCCGTCACGGGTGGATGACCACCTCGATCGCGTGGCGCTCGCGAGCCTGGTGTCGGGTGTGCTGTCGACGGCGGCGAACTCGGCGCAGGATGGGGAGAGTTCGGCTTTTGCGCAGTCGGTGGGCGATGCAGCGGCGCAGGAAGCGGCGCGTGTGGGTGGACGGATCGTTGATCGGGAGTTGAGTGTGCGGCCGACGCTGCGCGTGCCGGCCGGCGCCGCCGTGCGGGTGCTTGTCCAGCGCGACCTGGTGTTGAAGGCGTTCAAGCTGTGATTTCGCCAGTCCCCCTCAATGATATTCCCGATCAACTGCCGCCCGCCGAGCCAGACGGCCTGCTTACGCGTCTTGAGGCATCCGCGTATTTGGCGACCCTTGGGATCGGACTGCGCCCGCAAACCCTTGCAGGCCTCGGTTCGCGTGCCATGGATGGTCCACGGTTCGTCAGGGTTGGATGCAGAGTTTTCTGTCCGAAGCGCGACTTGCACGCTTGGGGAGCTGCCAGGCTAGTCAGTTATCGAGCGACGGCGCGCAAATCGCGCTGACGCTGCCGACGCCACGTCCGCACCGGGGGGCAGCAGCGAGTGTCTCATCGCATGGCCAGCGGCGCTCGCAGCGGACATTAGCTGCGCCTGTCCGGCGGTTGACCATGAATTGTATAAGTCGCTCGTAGCGTGGAGGCGGGCTGATCCCGTTCTCGCGGTGATCGATCCCCCAGATCGATCACTCGTCACTCGAACTGCGGCAGACCTCTTCGACAGGCGTTCCGTCCTCGCCCTGTCGGATGATGAACGCCTTCTGGGCCTCCGAGAACTTCGATGCCTGCATCGCCTTGATCTCCTCCCAGCCGGAGAAAATCCAGGCGAAAATTCTAGCTCGGATCGAGGGAGTTTTCAGGGAGCAGAACAACTGGGCCAGATCCTAAGCGCGAACTGGCGGAGTTTCAGGGGGTCGGGTCAAGCGGCATGTGAAGGGCTTTGATCTGGCTGATCGTCGGGACCTGACCGCCGCCGATTGTGATCGGAATACCTGCCGCTCTGCGACAGTCGAAGGGCATTTGTCACTCCGGATCATTGGTCGGTAATGGCATTGATCACTCAGTTTTTTGCTCAGCACCGGATTGGAGCGAGATCCAAGCCACAAAAGGTAGGCGCTAATCCGTTGCCTTTCGCCCCACCGGCGCCGTGCGACCTGTGCGTTGGGCATCATGCTTTTCCACGAGAACCACCTCGCTCGAGCCGGGCGCTTCGTCGTGCTGGAGCATCGCGCCGAGCCCTTGTTGCTCCAGACGTTCGTGCAAGGAGAGAATGTCAGTACACCATCGCTCCTCAACCTCGCGGTCGCGTATGCGCGAGTTGGCGGATCGTCCTGAATGCACAAAGGCCCTGACCTTGGCTTGGACTTTTCCATCGCCCATCGCAGCCAGCTGGACATCGTAGTTTGGCTCCTCTGGACGGCGCGCGCTGATCCGCTCGCCCGGCTGCCAGGCTGGGCTGGACTGTTCGATTTCGTACCCCATGGTCTGAAGGCCGGCGATGATCGCTGCGCGCGCGCGCCGGGCATCCTCCTGCAAAGCAATGTGTCTTGCATGCGAGGTCGCGTCGTCGATCATATCTCGCAGCGATGCTTCTGGGAGGCTTTCAGCTGCCGCAAGCCGTATCCTGAGGGCCGTAGAGGAGGGGTCGTCAAACGGCGCAAGGGCATCGACCGCGGCTGCAATGTTGTTCCGCACCTCGCTTTGGGCGCGCAAGGCGGCGATCAATTCCGCACCATCGAGATTGAGTGAATCGAGCTTCAGTTGAAAGTCGCGGGCGTCGAGATCGTTGAGAAGCTGATCTGCGCGGGCGCGCAGCGCGTCACCCTCCGGGCCAAGCCGGCCGAGCGTCTCAAGAAGCCGTTCTAGTCCAGTGATGGCGCGGTTCGTTTCGTCGGGAAGCGGCGTCTGCGGCAGGACAATCGTATCAGCGGGCCCCATGAGGGCGCGGGCTAGGATTGCAGCTTCCCCGGACAGCGGGGCGCCGGCCGGCTTTGCTGCGTGGTCAGATCGCCCTGTGTCGAGGATCCGTCGGGTTACGATGTCCTCGAAGCTTTTTCTCAGGGCGACAAACGCATTTTTGTCGGCGGATGCCGCCTGTCGAATGATCTGTGAGAGGAGGGCGGACTCGCTGGCGGCGGCACTCCGCGAAAGGCTTCGCGCCGACATGGCGAGGCGCTCCCGATCGGTCCGCGCCTGAAGGATGGCCCGCTCGAACACGGCAAGATCAGCGCTGACCTCGGTGGAGATCGCCTCAAGCTGACTCAGCGCACTCGTATCGAGACTTTCGCTCAGCAGGGTGCGCGCTACGGTCCTGCACGAAGCGGGTGCCTCGTCGAGCGGTTCCAGCACACGAGCAAGCGCGTCGAGCTTGTCCAATGCCCTCAAGAGCGCCGAGTGGAGCTGCGCTTCGCGTCGACGGCGCTGCGCTTCAAGATCTTGGTAAGCCGAAATCGTCAATCTGCTCATGATAAACCTCCCTGGATCGCGGCGTTCGCCGCTTCCAAGAGCTGCCTTTTCTCTCTGCCTGGGTCGGCCGCCCACGCGGGGGTCCAGACCCGATGGACGCGCATGCCTTGACGTGCGAGCAGCTTGGGTCGCCAGACCTCGCGCGCCTTCGCCGATTTCAGCAGGGCATGGCGCGGGCCGTCGATCTCCACGCCAAGGCAATAAAGACCCGTCCATGGATGAACCACGGCAATATCGACAGCGAAAGCGCCGCTTGTTGGCCTCATCGCGCTTTTCAGCCCCTCATCGCGCAGGACGTTGTGAACATGGGCGACGAAGGCGTCGCTTGCGAACTCAGGTTCGTCCGCGACGGCTTGGATCAGGCTTGCTTC
>JBMOGP010000445.1:0-2956 GCA_049318285.1 Hyphomonadaceae bacterium | reverse complement strand
ACGACGGATACGTTCGCCAAGGCTGCGGGCGAGACCGTGAGCCTCAACCGGCGCAGCGTGTCGATCGTCGGTGTGGCCAAGGGCTCGGGCATGATCCAGCCCAACATGGCGACGACGTTGAACTATGTGTTTACCGACGCCAATCTCGGCCCGGCCGTCTGCCAGGCGCTGATCGCGAAGCTGGGTGATCTCACCTACAACTGCATCACGGTGGATTCGGACACCTCGACCTCCGACACGCTCCTGTTCTTTGCCACTGGCGCGGCCGGCGGCGAGCCGATCGAGAACCCGGATGATCCGCGTCTCGCCGGCTTTGTCGCGGCGATGCACCGTGTGCTGCTCGATCTTGCAACACAGATCGTGCGGGACGGGGAGGGCGCGACAAAGATCATCGAGATCACGGTGGAGGGTGCAGCAAGCGACGCCTCGGCCAAGGTGATCGCGTGCTCGATCGCCAACTCGCCACTGGTGAAGACGGCGATTGCGGCGGGTGATGCCAACTGGGGCAGGGTCGTCATGGCGGTCGGCAAGACGGCCGAGCCGGTCGAGCGTGACCGGCTCTCGCTGTGGTTCGGCGATCACCAGGTGGCGCGCGAGGGCGCGCGTGCGGCTGACTATTCCGAGGCCATGGCGACCAGGGCTGTTTCCGGCGACCGGGTCTTCATCCGTGTCGATGTCGGCGTCGGGCGGGGCCAGGCGAGGGTGTGGACCTGCGATCTCACCGATGGTTACGTGAAGATAAACGGCGCCTACAGAAGTTGATCGCGCCGTCTAAACGGGATGCTTACCTCGTCATGACACAAGCAGGGGGTTCGAAACCGCTGGTGCTCGTCGCTGCGGCCGCGTTGGTGCGTAACGATGGAAGGTTGCTGCTTGCGCAGCGGCCAGCAGGAAAACCGATGGCTGGTCTCTGGGAATTCCCGGGCGGCAAGGTCGAAGCCGGTGAAAGCCTTCAGGGCGCGCTTGCGCGCGAACTGAAGGAAGAGCTCGGGCTCACCGTGTCCGAAGCCGACATGTCGGCCTTCTCCTTCGCAGCGCACGACTATGAAAGTTTCCGCCTGCTGATGCCGGTCTTCCTGGTGCGCAGATGGGACGGAGACATAGAGCCTCGCGAGGGACAACAGCTGGCCTGGGTGGCGGCGGAGGAGATCGGGCGCTATCCGGCTCCTGCGGCCGACATTCCCCTGTTCGCCCAGTTCATCGACTGGTCAAAGGCGGGCCGCGCATGAAACCCCTGAAAACGTTTCTTCGCATGCTCAAGAACCGGTCGGGTGCCACCGTGATCGAGTATTGCCTGATCGCAGGCATCATCGCGATCGCCCTCGTTGGCTGGGTGACCACGATCGGCAACAGCACGAACAACGCGTTGAACGCCGTGCAGGCCGGGTTCATCTCGTAACCGGCGCGATCAGCCCGGCTTCTCTCCCGTTCCATGTTCCTTAACGCCGAGAGCATCGGCGAGGCGCACGCTTGCGCTGCCCGGGCGTTTTGCCTTTGGCTGATCCGGCGAGGGCGACCAGCCTGACAGGGTGACGAACTCGAAGGTTGCGCGGACACGGCCGTCCGGGTCAGCGTAATGCCGCACATAGATCTCCATCGCACGCATCAGGATTGCGCGTGTGAGCGATGGAGCGCTGCGATCGGCGAACGCCGCCGTCTCGCCCATGCCGCGCAACTCTGCGAGCAGCCGCAGCGGATGGGCGTAGCGGACGGTACGCGCATCGTTGTCTGCGACGGGCATGGCGAAGCCGGCGCGCTGCAGGAGGCCAGCGCCGTCGATGACATCGAGATAGGGGGAGATGCGGTTGGCTGCGCCGCCGCGGATTTCCTCCTCCGCGGAAAGCAGCGACTGACGCAGTTCGGTCAGGGTCCGCCCGCCGAGGACAGCGCCGATGAACATCCCATCCGGCTTGAGGATTCGCCTGATCTGGATGAGCGCTCCCGGCAGGTCGTTTACCCAGTGCAGCGACAGGGCCGAGACGACGAGGTCGAAGGCGGCGTCGGCGAAGGGGAGGGCTTCTTCGTCAACCACGACATTGGGCCGGTAGGCCGCCGCAAGATCGGTGCGGATCACATGGCCGAGGCGGTTGCGCATGATCTGGTCGGACTGCAGCGTTCGGGTCAGCAGGCCGTCATGGGCGCCAAGATCGAGCACGCGGTCGAAGCGGCGGTTTATGGCCGACAGCCGAAACGCGATGTCTTCCGCTGCAAGCTGTTTGAGGAAGGCGTGTGCGCCGAAGCCTGCGGCGGCGCGGCCGCGCCTGCGTTCGTGCAGGGCGCGGTCGAAGATCCGCATGGGATCGGGCCCGGGTTTCGAGAGCCCGGGGTTAGGGGGCCCAGGGTTAAGGTACGTTGGCGGCGAGGCGGGTGGGGGTGACATCGAAGCGGTATGTAGCCTCTGGCAGGCCGTGAGGTAAGGCGTGGCGGTGCAACAACGGTGGCATCGGCGCTCGCGGGCATGATCTGGCCGCAGCGCTCGCTGATTGCGCACCGGGAACTGGCCGGGCCGGGCGCGCTGGAGCCGGAGCTGTGGTCCAGGCTCTGCTTGATGTCCGAACCGCTGCGCAGGCGCCACGGCATGCCGTTCGGGATCGCCCCGGAGCCTTTGCAGGTCTGTGCCGCCTGTATCGCCGATCCGCCCACCCTCGCAGGGTTCAGGGTGCGTTCCGGGTCAGGGGCAGCCGGGCGGCGCTGGTCAGGCGCAGGTGCATCCCTCGGGTGGACGATGTGATGACCAGGGGAGCGGCAGTGGGGGCCAGCGCGGTGACCCCGAAACGGGCAGGAGCAGCGTGCGTCGATGCGCTCGTGCTGGCGCATGTTGCAGGTACACGGACGGTCACACGATTATTCTTGGATTCATTCCAGATACCTGCCGTAATGCGTTAGGGGGTTGTTCTGACGCCGCCTGCACCCTTTATCAGCGGGCGAAACGATCGAATGAGGAGCTGGCCGGTGG
>JBMOGP010000444.1:0-2961 GCA_049318285.1 Hyphomonadaceae bacterium | reverse complement strand
TGGAGCCGGCCGCCTTCATCGACACGATGGCGACCTCGCTGACCCGCGAGATGGACCTGCGGTTCGAGGCCGGCGCTGCTTCCGAGTTCGCCGAGATCGCGGCCATCGACGGCTATGTCCACGCCCCCCAGGTCGACTGGGAACGCACCAGCCAGCGCGTCCTCACGACCGAATGGATCGAGGGCCGTTCACTCACCAATCCGGGCCAGCTGTCGGCCGACCAGCGCATCGATCTCGCCAATCGCATCACGCGCGGTTTTCTCGCCTGCGCCCTTGATCACGGCTTCTTCCATGCCGACCTGCATGAAGGGAACATGATCCTCGCGCCCGACGGGCGGCTTGTGCTGGTCGACTTCGGCATCGTGGGCCGCATCGGCCCCAACGAGCGCCTGTTCCTCGCCCAGATCATCAAGGGCTTCCTCGAGCGTGACTACAAGCAGGTCGCCCGCGTGCACTTCGAGGCCGGCTACGTCCCTGCCTCGTATTCGATGGATGAGTTCGCCCAGGCGCTCCGCTCCGTCGGCGAGCCGATCTTCGGCAAGGATGCATCCAACCTGTCGATGGCCCGCGTGCTGCTGCAGCTGTTCGACATCACCCGCCAGTTCGGCATGCACCTGCGGCCTGAACTGATCCTGCTCCAGAAGACGATGGTTCAGGTCGAAGGCGTCGCCCGGACGATCGACCCGGCACACAATATCTGGCAGGCTGCCCAGCCCATCGTCGAACGCTGGAGCCGCCGCGAATTCGGGGCCGAGGGCCTGCGCAAGCTCGCCATCGACGCCGCCCGCGAAGCCTTCGCCCGCTTCCGCCGCCTGCCCGAAACCCTCGCAAAGCTCGACGAAGCCCTGAACCGGGCGGCGTCCCCCCCGCCTGCTCCCGTCGTGGTCAAGCAGACCACCGGCTGGGCCTGGCTCCTTGCCGGAGCCGGGATCTCTGCTGTTTGCGCCGCCGGACTGTGGTTCCTGCTGGTGTACCGGCCGTAAGCCCTCTGCCCCAAACGCAAACGGCGCGACCTGTGGAGGTCGCGCCGTTGCATCCTGTCGGAGGATATCTACCCGTCGGGTAGCTCCTACTTCTTCTTGCGCGCCACTTTCCTGACGGACTTCACGGCGGCGGCGGCCATCTTCATCTTCGGCGCCGGCTTCTTCGCTGCGGGTTTCCTGGCGGCGGGCTTCTTCGCCGAAGCCTTCACAACCGGCTTCTTCTTCGCGACCGGCTTTTTCGCCGCCGGCTTCTTCGGCATGGCGATCACGTTCGTCACCGGAGCAATGGCAACGGGGGCAGGCATCGGCGCGGACGGCATCGGCGCTGGCATCGCGATCACTGTCGCGACGGACTTGGCGGCGGCCTTGACGGCGGGCTTCTTGGTGACGGTCTTTTTCGAGGTAGGCATTCTGGTCTCCTGCTTTTCTGTTGGCGAGGCTGCACATGGCAGTCATCGATCGATCTGATGACCGGCAAACTGCCCTGAGAAACTGAACGCGAAGTTTCCAGAACCGCATTCGCGAGTCCCTGCGCAGACTTTTTGCAGAAATCTTTTCGCGCGATGATCCGCATCGTGACGATCGACCAGCGAGGTCAGAACAGCTCGCCTTGGGCTTTTGGCGTCGCAGCTTTCGATGACTTCGCCGGGGCCTGCTCCGCCATCTCCCAATTGCCTTCGTCATCAAATGTACGAAGCAATGACTTCACATCCTGCAGCGCCGCGTCTTGCTCACCGAGCCACGCCGCCCAATCCTTCTGGCGCAGGATCGCCGGCATGCGGTCAGTGATGCGGGCGATCAGCGGGTTCGGCGGCACGGTCACCATCACGAAGGTCGGCTCGGAGCCCGTATCGCCAACCCACTCCTCCCAGATCACGGCGATGGCGATCGGCTTGCGATCCCTGGGCCGGACAACCCACTGCTTCGTCCTGCCGTTATCCAGCACCTCGCCCTCGTTGAACGTCTCGACCAGAACGATGCCGCGACGTTCTGCAAAAGCCCCGGCAAAGGTCGGGCGCGTATCGATCGTCTCTGCGCGGGCATGCATGTGATCCGGCTTGAACGACGGGTTCGCGGGCTTCGAGAAGCCCCAGCGCATCGGCGCAAGCTCACGCCCGCCATCTTCGCCCAGCCGCATCACCTTTGCGATCCGCATCGGCGTCGAGACGGTCGCGGGCTCGCCATCGGGAATGGCGGTCAGCAGCCGGGAGAAGGCCACAACCTCCGCCCAACTCGCCATCTGTGTGAACTTGCCGCACATCTGGCTAGCGCTTCCGGTTCCCGAACATGCCGCGGAAGACGAACTTCGTCAGCTCGCGCGTTGCCGTCCGCATGAACGTGCTGCTGGCCGCTTCCACAGGCGTCTGCCGCGTTGACTTGCGCGCTGCCGGCGCGCCGGCGGCCGTGGTCCTCGCCGGGGCGGGTGCCCTGCTGGCCGTTGCCGCCTTCGCGGCTTGCCTGCGGGCCTTCGCGGCTTCAGCTTCCGCCGCCTCGGCTCGCTTCAGCGCATCTTTCTCCCTGGCAGCCTGCGCCTCGCGCCCGGTCAGGATCTCATAGGCTGACTCGCGGTCGACAGTCGTGTCGTACTTCTGAACAACCGGGCTCAGCGCCTGCACAGCTGCGCGCTCGGCATCTGTCGCCGGCCCCAGCCGCGAGGCCGGCGGCCGGATCAGCGTCCGCTCCACGATGGTCGGCGCGCCCTTCACATCGAGTGATGAGACCAGCGCCTCGCCCGTCCCCAGCTCCGTGATCACCGTCTCCGTGTCCAGCCCGGGGTTGGGCCGGAAGCTCTGCGCCGCCGCCTTGACGCCCTTGCGCTCGGTCGGGGTGTAGGCCCGCAGCGCGTGCTGAATTCGCATACCCAGCTGGGCCAGCACATTCTCCGGCAGGTCGCGCGGGTTCTGCGTCACGAAATAGACGCCGACGCCCTTGGAGCGGATCAGGCGCACAACCTGCTCGATCTTGTCGACCAGCGCCT
>JBMOGP010000443.1:0-2967 GCA_049318285.1 Hyphomonadaceae bacterium | reverse complement strand
CCCGCCGAAGCTGCTGCCGCGCCGCCGCCGTCCAAGGTCATGGCGCCGCCGCCCGAGCCGCTGAAATCACCTGCGCCAGCCGCCGCCCTCACGCCGCCTGCAGCGAAGTTGGAAGCACCGAAAGTCGAGCCGCCCAGGCCAGATCCGGCCAAGCCCGTCGCCGCCGTCCCCACGCCTGCGCCCGTCGCGACGACGCCCTCAGCCTACCGCCCCGCTTTCGCGCCCTATGGCGATCACGTCGTCCAGATCGCCGCCACCTCCAGCACCGCCTCGGCCGACGCCGAGTTTGCGCGCATATCAAAGGCTTGGCCCGACCTGCTTTCGGGCGCAGAAAGGTTCGTCCAGGTGGCAGACGTCAACGGCAAAACCGTCTACCGACTGCGCGTCGGATCGTTCCCATCCAAAGCCGACGCCGCTGCCTTCTGCACGGCGTTCAAGGCCAGGGGCGGCAACTGCTATCCGGCAGTAAAATAGCCCGGACCTTTCGATGACGTCTCCTCGCGCGTGTATCCTGTCCGTCTCCGGTCACACGCTCACGGACGGGGAGAAAGCCCTACTCGCGCGCGCGAACCCGTGGGGCATTATCCTCATGGGCCGCAGTTGCGGAAACCCCGCGCAGGTCACAGCCCTAACCGACACCGTCCGCCAGACCACGGGCCGCGATACGCTCATTTTTATTGATCAGGAAGGCGGGCGCGTGCGCCGCCTCCGCCCGCCCGAATGGCCGGACGTCCCCGCGCCGCTCACCTGGCTTCCACTCTATAAGCAGGATGCAGACCTTGGCCGCGAAGCCGTTTGGCTCCACCACCGGATGATGGCCGCCGAGCTCGAACCCATGGGCATTCGTGCCGACTGTGCGCCAGTGGTCGATCTTCTTCATCCCCACATGCACAAGATCGTCGGAGACCGCGCACTCGGTGAAACGGCAGAGCAGGTCGCCGATCTCGCGCAAGTCGCGCTAAGGGGCCTAAGTGATGGCGGCGTCTCCGGCGTCATCAAGCATATGCCCGGCCATGGCCGCGCAGAAGTCGACAGCCACGAAACCATGCCGGTCGTCCGCGCCTCCCGCGCCGATGTCGAACAGGACATCGCCCCGTTCCGCGCCGTGCGCCACGCCACCATGGGAATGACCGCCCATCTCGCCTACGCCGCCCTCGACGACGAGACGACGCCTGCCACGCATTCGCGGAAGATCATCGCAAACATCATCCGCGGCGAAATCGGCTTCGACGGACTCCTGATGACCGACGACCTCGGCATGAAAGCCCTGGGCGGCACACTCGCCAGCCGCGCCACACGCGCCCGCGGCGCCGGCTGCGACGTCATCCTCCACTGCTCCGGCCTCGACGCATGGGGCAAGGTCCTGCGCGACCCCGACATGGTCCTGAGAGAGATGTCCGAAATCGTCGACGCCTGCCCGGAGCTCTCCGGAGAAAGCCTGCGTCGGGCCAAGGCGGCCGACGCCGCTATCGGCGAGCCGAAGCCGTTCCACAAGGCCGAGGGCAGGGCGCGTATGGAAGCGTTGCTGGCGATGCTGCCGTCGGGCGCGGTGGCGTGAGCCCACCTTCCGTCCTCGTGGTTCGAAGGTTGCTCCCCTCGGTCGCTGCTTGCCGTGAGGGCTCTCTCAACCGTCGCGTTGCCAGCAAACGCCCATAATGGTGAGCCTCTGCGAAGCTGCGCCCGCCGGACCGGGAGGGGGTGGTCTCGCCCCCCCATCCCGGCACTGCAAGCCTCAGGCGAAACCAAGTTGCCCCGCCCGCCCGCCTCGTCTAGTCCCATCCCATGAGCGTCATTCCCGTTGAAAACGAGGACATGCTGGCCCAGGCCGCCGCCGAGGCTGCCGACGCCGGGGATGCGTTCACTGTCGATCTCGACGGCTATGAAGGCCCGCTTCACCTGCTGCTGGACCTTGCCCGCCGCCACAAGATCGACCTCGTGAAGGTCTCGATCCTCGCGCTCGCCGACCAGTACCTGGAATGGATCCACGAGGCTCGCGAGAAGCGGATCGACCTCGCCGCCGATTATCTCCTGATGGCCGCCTGGCTCGCCTTCCTGAAATCGAAACTGCTGCTCCCATCCGAGCGCAAGGCCGACGACGAGACCGACCCCGACGAACTCGCCGGCCGTCTTGCCTTCCGCCTGCGCCGCCTCGACGCCATGCGCCGCGCGGTCAACGATCTCTACGAAGGCAATCTCGATCGTCGCGATGTCTTCGCGCGCGGTGATCCGCAGCTCGCCAAGATCATTCGCAAGCCGCTCTGGAACAGCACGCTGCACGACATCCTCAAGGCCTTCGGCGATATCAACACGCGCAAGGTGAAACTCCGCGCGCATGTCATCGCGCGCCAGCCGGTCGTCCCGCTCGACTCGGCCCGCCGCAGGCTCGAGCAACTCGTGCCTGATCTCATCGACTGGGCCTCGATACAGCTGATGCATGCCGAGGACGAAGCCTCGAAGGACGCCCCACGCCGCTCCGAAGTCGCCAGCTTCTTCTCCGCTGCGCTGGAGTTGACCAAGAACCGCGCCGTCGACATCCGCCAGGACCAGCTCTTTTCCGACGTCTACGTCCGCAGGGCCCACCAGGACCTGAAGGCAGCCGAATGAGCGGAGAGGAAAAGCCAGACCTGCAGTCCATGCGCGACGCAGTGGCCAAGCTGGCCAAGCAGCGCAAGCAGAAGCCTGCGCCGGCAAGTCGTCCTCATCCCGAGGAGCCGCAAAGCGGCGTCTCGAAGGACGAAGAGGGGCTCACTGATGTTCCGCCTCAAGCAACATTGCCAGACCCGGAACGCCTGGCCGACGCGCTGCGCCGCGCCGAAGCCATCCTCTTCGCCTCCAACGAACCGATCGACGCCACTACCCTGACCGAAGCGCTCCCCCAGGGCGTGGAAGCTGGTGACGTGTTGCTCAAGCTCAAAGCCGCCTACGCCACGCGCGGCGTCCAGCTGGTCGAACTCGCCGGCAAGTGGC
>JBMOGP010000442.1:0-2973 GCA_049318285.1 Hyphomonadaceae bacterium | reverse complement strand
TACCGCTCAAGTCGACGAGCGAGGCGCAGCCGAACAGCTGGAAGATCGTCACGTACACGACGGCCGAAACCAATCGTGAGGTCGACGACGCAACGATTGCCTTTGTCGAGCGGTTGAAGTCGCAAGGCGCGATTGAGAACGCCTTCAACTGGCGGTTCTTCTCGGTCGGCGACAGCCGAGAGCCCGAGCTTGCCGGTATCCGCGGCGCGCTCATCGGATCGGCATTGACGATGTTCGTTACGCTGTTGCTCTGCCTTCCCATCGGCGTCGCCGCGGCGATCTATCTGGAGGAATTCGCTCCGAAGAATCGTCTGACGGACCTCATCGAAGTCAACATCAACAACCTCGCCGCCGTGCCGTCGATCGTGTTCGGTTTGCTTGGCTTGGCGGTGTTCTTGAACTTCTTTGGCTTCCCGCGCTCGACAGCGCTGGTTGGCGGTTTGGTTCTCGCTCTGCTGGTTCTGCCGACCATCATCATTGCGTCGCGGGCCTCGTTGAGGTCGGTGCCGCCGTCGATCAAGGAAGCGGCGCTCGGCGTGGGTGCTTCCAAGCAACAGGCCATCTTCCACCACGTTCTGCCGGTGGCGATGCCTGGCATCATGACGGGCACCATCATCGGCATGGCGCACGCGCTTGGCGAAACGGCGCCGCTGCTGATGATCGGCATGATCGCCTTCATCGTGGACGTGCCGAAGTCACTCGTCGATGCCGCCACGGTTCTGCCGGTGCAGATCTTCCTTTGGGCCGATCTTCCCGAGCCGGCGTTTAAGTCCAAGACAGCTGGCGCCATCATGGTTCTGCTCGCGTTCCTGTTCGTCATGAACGGTCTCGCGATCTGGCTTCGCAAGAGATTTGAGCGTCGCTGGTAGGTCTGGAGCTTCGGACCTGCCTGCCTGCCAACCAACCTTTAATCGACGAGGATTGTCATGGACGCGTTGAACACTGCGGCAGCCCAAAACCCCACCATGGGTCACGCAGCCTACAAAGTGACGGGGCGGGACGTGAATGTGTACTACGGCGAAAAGCATGCGCTGAAGAACGTGTCGGTCAGCATTCCCGACCGCAGCGTGATGTCGTTCATCGGACCATCGGGTTGCGGGAAGTCGACCTTCCTGCGCTGCATCAACCGTATGAACGACACGATTTCGATCTGCCGCGTGACCGGCAAGATCAACATCGAGAACCAGGACATCTACGATCCGTCGCTCGATGTCGTTCAGCTTCGCGCCCGCGTCGGCATGGTGTTCCAGAAGCCGAACCCGTTCCCGAAGTCGATCTTCGAGAACGTCGCCTACGGCCCCCGCATTCACGGCATGGCCAACAACAAGGACGAGCTTGAGCAGATCGTGATCTCGAGCCTCGAGAAGGCCGGCCTGTTGAAAGAGGTCAAGGATCGCCTGCAAGAGCCGGGCACCGGTCTTTCTGGCGGTCAGCAGCAGCGCCTGTGCATCGCGCGCGCCGTTGCGGTTTCGCCTGAGGTGATCTTGATGGACGAGCCGTGCTCGGCGCTCGACCCGATCGCGACGGCGAAGGTTGAAGAGCTGATCGACGAACTTCGCGAGAACTTCTGCATCATCATCGTCACGCACTCCATGCAGCAGGCGGCTCGCGTCTCGCAGCGCACGGCGTTTTTCCATCTCGGCACGCTGGTGGAAGAGGGGCCGACCTCGGAGATCTTCACCAATCCGAAGGATAAGCGCACGCAGGACTACATCACGGGCCGCACGGGTTGATCTCCAGAGGTGCCCAACTTGGCAGGTCGGCGGGCGTCGAAATCACGCGGCGTGGCAGAACTGTCGAGACCAGTTGCTTGTGCGTGCGGGGCAGTTGCTCCGCTCGCTCGTCTCGACCGCATGTATCGATCGGGCCGAGGTGGTCGCGTCCGCGGTTTGAAACGTAACGAGACCGTTCTGCGCGTCAGGCGCAAACGGAATCGCCGCGCCGACGTTTGGACGTTGTACAACGCGCCGATTTCGTTCGACACGGCTCCGGAACGACTTCGTTCGGTGCGAGTTGGGCGCAACTTGGTTCGATACGCCTCCGGCGTGACTTGTTTCAACACGCCTTCGCGTGATGGAGTCTAGAAATGAACGAGCACATCGTCACGACGTACGAGGAGGAACTCGCCCTCCTCGACAAGAAGATCGCTCACATGGGCGGCCTTGCCGAGCATAATCTCGGTCAGTCGTTCGATGCCCTCGAGCGTCGTGACCCTCGGCTTGCCGAAGGGGTTATCCGTTCCGACCGGTCGATCGACCAGCTACAGCGCGAGATCGAGGCCCAGGTCATTTCGATGATCGCCCGCCGCCAGCCCATGGCCAACGACCTGCGCCAGATCATGGCTGCGGTTCATATCGCCGGCGATCTCGAGCGCATCGGCGACCTCGCCAAAAACGTCGCCAAGCGTGCCCTGGCGATTGCGCATGATGCTCATCCCAAGCCGGTCATCTCCGGCTTCCGCCATATGGTCGAACTGGCGCTGCGCCAGCTCAAGGATGTTCTGGATGCCTACGCCGACCGCGATGCCAATCGCGCGGCTCAGGTCTGGAATCAGGACACCCAGATCGACGCGATGTACAACTCGCTGTTTCGCGAATTGCTCACGTACATGATGGAAGACCCGCGCAACATCAGCCCGTCGACCCATCTGCTGTTCGGCGCCAAGAACATCGAGCGCGTTGGCGACCATACCACCAACATCGCCGAAACGATCCATTACATGATCGTCGGCACCACAATGCCGGACGACCGTCCAAAACTTGAGCAGGTCCTTCCCTTGAGCTGAAGACAGGGAAATAGCGAGAGGCTGGCCCCCGGTCGCCGGGGTCATCTCTGGCTGGATGATTGAGCGCGGGAGATGAAATGGCCATGACCGCACGCGTGTTGATCGTAGAGGACGAAGGTCCGCTGGCAGAGATGCTCCGCTATAATCTCGAGGCGGAAGGGTTTCGCGTTTCTCACGCCGAGAGTGGC
>JBMOGP010000441.1:0-2981 GCA_049318285.1 Hyphomonadaceae bacterium | reverse complement strand
AGATCCGCGAACGCCAGAGTTTCACGCGCCTCGGAAACGGACCCCGGACAGCCGCGCGGCGGCTGTCCGGGGTGTGATGTCTCAGGCGGCAGTCGCTGCGCGCTCGGCTGCGCGGATGTCCACTTCGATGCCAGGGTTCGTGCGAAAGACCATCATGCTGCGCTTGTCAGCGGTGTAGGCTGGCCAGTCCGGCACTTTCGGGTTGGACGGGTTGCCGGTTTTCGCGAAGGCGATCCAGCTGTCCGACATCTGGTCGGCGATCGCTTGCGCCTCGGGACCCGTGCCGGACATCGATTCCGACTTGGCGACATTGTCGAACACCATGCCGATGTCGAGCGCGTGGGGCACGTAGCGCTTGCCTTCCATCACCGGCGTTTCCCAGTCGAGCATGTAGAAGAAGACGGGGGCGCCGCCTTGCTGCGCCTTGCGGTCTGCAACAGTGACGCTGCCGCGGAAGAAAGTGTTGTCGGCGGTCGCCATGAAGAACAGTTCAGGCGCTTCGATGTCCGGAGTATTGGCCTTGTAGAGGTCAATGATCGTCTTTTCGTTCTTGCCGGGGAAGGCCTGCTTGATGGCGGCGGGAAGTGTGTCCCAGGTGAGGCTGTGGCTGGGGCTGTCAGCGGGCGTGAGCGACGTGCCCTCGGTACGGTTGCAGCCGATCAGGAGCGGAACGCTGGCCGATTGCGGCGGGCCGTCCGGGTTGAACGGGTCGCGCGCGATCGAGCGGCCGTCGAGCACGGGACCGGAGCCTGCCCCTTGCACGCCCTCGGCTGCGGCCTGCAGCTCCGCCACGGGTCTGGTGAGTATTTGGGCGATGGTGTCTTTCGTCAGGCCGAGCTTTTTTACCAGCTCGTCCGCCGCCTTGGCCGATGTGTCTTTAGGTGCGTGATTGATGCGCGGGCCGGACTGCACGACGGCGCGGTGGAAGAGGCCTTGCGCCTTGTCCATCGCCATCAGGGTGCAGACCTTGGAGCCGCCGCCGGACTCGCCGAAGATGAGGACATTGGCCGGATCGCCGCCGAATGCCGCGATGTTGTCGCGCACCCATTCGAGCGACTGAACCATGTCGAGCGCGCCGACAGCGCCGGAATCAGCGAACGGCTCGCCATAGGCGGCAAGGTTGAGATAGCCGAACTGATTGAGGCGGTGGTTGGTGGTGACAACCACGACATCGCCCCGCTTGGCGAGGCGCACGCCGTCATAGGCGTAGGACGAGCCGGAGCCGGTGGCGAAGCCGCCGCCGTGGAACCAGACGAGAACAGGGCGTTTCCTGCCATCCGCTGCGGGCGTCCAGACATTCAGGAAGAGGCAGTCTTCGCTGGCGGCGATGGGCGGATCCGGCCGCCAGGATCTGAAGAGACCGCCGCCGTCGCCGGAGCCAGGCTGGGGCGCGGAGTTGGCATAGGCCAGCGCATCCTTCACCTCGGTCCAGGGTTCGGGCGCGCGCGGGGCCTGGAAGCGGGTTGTGGCGGTATCAGCGCCGTAGCGGACGCCCTTGAAGGTGGCGACGCCGTCCTCGATTACGCCTTTGACCTTGCCATAGGTCGTGGCGACCACGGGGTTCGGATCGACGGCCGCGGCGGCGGGCGGCGGGGCTTCATTGCTGCAGGCTGCGATCATGCCACTGCCTGCGCCTATGGCGATGAGGGCGACGGACGCCTTGAGGATGGCGCGGCGGCTGCCTTGCATCTGGTTGCTCATTGTTCTCTCCCTGCATGCTCCGATCTGGTCGCCGGATGCGTTGCGAACGGTAAAGCCTTGCGCATACTGCGTCCAGCAATCGAGGATGAAGTTCCGGAGACGTAGCGGCGGGGCGGTCGGGTCCCGCATGCGGCCGGACAGGAGGACAGATGACCACATCGCCCGCTCCGCCACTGGGGTTCGAGCCTCATTTCCGGCGCTCACCCCTGACGGAACCGTGGGAACCGATCTATTCGCAGCGGACAAACGATCGCGTGATCATCGGGCTTTATGCGCGCGAAACGCACACCAATTCGCGGGGGATGGTGCATGGCGGGCTGATCGCGGCGCTGGCCGACAATGCCATGGGGCTGAGCTGCGTGCAGGTTCTGACAGCGGCGGGGCGCAAGCCGGAGGGCGGGCTGGTGACCGTGTCGATGGCGATCGACTTTATCGGTGCGGCGAAGCTGGGCCAGTGGGTTGCGTTCGATACGCAGTATGTGAAGACGGGGCGGTCGCTGTGCTTTGCACAGGCGTTCGTTACCGGGGACGGCGACGTGATCGCGCGGGCGGATGCGCGGTTCCGGGTGCTTTAGCCGGGCCGGCAGGTTTGGGCTGGCGCGCGTGGTTGGCGCGGATGTTATCGGCTGCCAGCCTTGCTGTCTCCGCGATGCGGCGGGCGCGCGTTTCAGGTGTCTTTGCTTGCGTGATCCATTCGAGGATTGCGCGGAGCACCGATTGGGGGAAGGCGTTGAAATTCAGTCTGGCGGTGGGATTTCCCGCGAGTGCCTTCGCTAGATCTGGCGGCGGCGACAGCGTTGCGATGGAATCGAGGAGCGACCAGCTGCCGTCTGCTTTCGCCCGGTCGATGGCGGCAAGGCCCACCTTCGTCATGCGGCCTTCGGCGAGCAGCCGCTCGATCTTTCTCTTGTTGACGGCCGACCACGCGCTTCCTGGTTTGCGTGGGCTTAGGCGCACCATCGTCCGGTCTGCGTCGAGCTTGCGCGGGAGGCTGTCGATCCAGCCGATGCAGAGCGCTTGGTCGACGGCATCGCTGTAGGGAACGTTGCGTGCGCCAGCCGATTTCTTCCAGGTCACGAGCCAGATGCCTGTGGTGCGCGTGTTGATGCGCTGCCGCCATGCGCGCAGCTCCGCGCACGAGGTGACTTCAACACGGGGATAATCATCGGGCATGCACGCTCGCTGCGTGCTGCGTCCCGTCGCGCGAGCTCTGCTGCAGGATCAAGATCTTCTGCCAGATCTTGCGCGAGAGGCTGGTGGTGAGGTCCTCGATCTCGGTG
>JBMOGP010000440.1:0-2982 GCA_049318285.1 Hyphomonadaceae bacterium | reverse complement strand
GTGACTTTTCGGGAAGGCTGCGGAGGCGCGATGAAAGCCGACCATTTCGTGCTTCAGCACCTCTAATGTCCTCCCGAGCGACCGCTGGTGCTACGCTACGGCCGATTTTTGTCCGAGAATGGGATTGAAGTGCGCCAGATTCAAACGTGGATCACTCGAACCTCCAGAAGGAAACTCACAATTATGGTCGTGCTTCTGGCGCTCATGACAGGGCTGAGCGCTTGGATGACCTCTTCATTTGCGGGTGCGCCAGCGGGGTATGCCGCCGCGTATACGACTGGTGGGGCATTCTTATTCACGTGCATCTTTGCCGTCGCTGGCTTAGTGTTAACTCCGTGGCGACAGACACGCTGGTTCGGGCTCGCGTTGCTGGTGTCTGCGGTGTGGTTGATCGGGTCCTATTTGGGCGCGATCAACGTCCTTTATAAACTAGATTTGGTTCAGTGGAAGGGCGAGCGCATGGTCAGCCTTCTCCCCGAGCTGGGAAATGGATACTACATCTACTTTCAGCAAGGTACTTCTGACGCCCAGATTGAGAGCTTCTCTGACCGATTGCTTCATGACCCCCCGTCCTTACGCGGCCGAGATCTCAAAACAGGAATACGCAGCTACGCCCGGCTAATTCCTGTGGACGGCCGCGAAGTGATTGCGATCGGACTACAATCCGACCTTACCTCGGAGCAGCGGCGCGATCTTCGTCTTCGACTTCAATCCGAGCGCATAGTGGCGGAGGTTAGCGATAGCTCCTTGACCGGCCGCAAGCGATGAGATTGTATTATCGAGCGCCGGCGATGGCCCGGTGGGGCCGGCGTGAACATTTTCGTTCGGTTTCCGTGCCCGGCCAAAAACCTCACGCGATTTTGCTCCGCCAGAAGGCCGCTTCCGGCCATTTCGGAGCATCACATAACCTTGGCCGAAAATGATGGTTTTGGGCCAGTTCATCCCACGCCGGCGCGGTCCAGCGTCTGGCGGTAGTTCCACGGCATCCACTCCGCCGGATTGTCCGCGAGCTCTCGCGCATGGCGTTGCAGCTCCGTCAGATACGCAAACGAATTAGCGCCGCACAGCTGGCAGGTGTGAATCAGACTCATGAACAGGTCACCCACTTGCGCCCCGTGCAGTGTCCGATAGAACAAAGCGTTCTTTCTGTGCAAAACGGCCCGTTTTAAAGCTCTTTCGACGATGTTGTTATCGAGGGGCGCCCCAGCAACTCGGAGGAAAAGCGTCAATGGCCGCCAATGATTCAACAGGTACTTGATCGCCTTGCCGAGCCCGGAGTTCGGTTCCGTCTTGCGCTCGGCAAACTGCGCCTCCAGCCACGCCTGCAGTTTCGTCATGATCGGCGCGCTGTGCTGCTGATGAAACTGCAACCGCTGTTCCGGTGTCATTCGCGCCTCACGCGCCTTGGCATCGTGGCCATACACCTCCCCCAGCATCTCCAGCACGTAGCGGCATTGCTCGGGAAAGTTCGCGGCTACATCGACAAACTGCCGTCTCCCATGCGCCATGCAATTGGCCAGCAGAATCTCCGCGCCCGAGTTTAACTTCGGCGCGTTGCGCGACAGTGCATCGCACATCTGGATCGGCCCGGGAAGCTCCGCCGCCCGCTGTCGCAACACGTCGCAGAGGTTCTCACCGGCATGCTGGCGCCCGGTAAAATACAGTGCAATCTGGCTGCCCTCGCGGGTCGATACGATGCCGCTGGTGAACACGCCCGTGCGGTCGTCACCGGGCTCGCGCTCCATCTTCAGAACCCGCATGCTCGTGTCGTCGTTGTGCATCACCTCGCCCTGGGCCGCTTGCCGGATGCATTCGTCGTGCGCCGGTTTCAAGATCGCGGCCACGTCTTCGACAATCTCCCACTGCGTCGCTGCCGGCAGCGGGATTCCCAGTTGGCTCTCCAGTTTTTCCATCCGGTAGAATGGCACGCCGCTTCCATATTTGAGCTGCGCGATCATCGCGCCCGCCGTCTCGTCGTACTTTTCCGGACCCACGCCCTCTGGCTCCTGCGCCGTGAACACTTGCCCGCAGGCGCCACAGCGCAGCCGTTCGAGCGAGTAAACAGTGGCCGCCAGCGGTGCCTGTCCGATGATCCGCACCAGCACCTTCGGCTCTTTTTGCCCATATACATTGCCTTTGCCGCAATCCGGGCAGCGCTCGCCGTGCTTCATATTCTGATGCGCAATGGGCACCTTCCGCGCCCCATCAAACGCCTCGGCTCCATTGCGTCCGTGGCCCGGCTTCTTCGGCGTGTTGGCATCTGACGAGGATGGCGCTTCCGGTTTTCCCAGCACTGCACTGGTCTTTTCATTGTTGGGCGATCGCGCCAGCATCGCCACCAGCGCATGCAACGCGCCCTTGAGCTTGTCGTGATCGTCGTCGCTCAACGGCGCTTGCTTGGCTCCGTCGAGCACCCGGTCGAGCTCCTCCAAGTTCACATCGAGGCGGCGTTTGGGTGTCCTCACGTTTCACTCCCGAGCAATTGGCGAAACTGCTTCGTCAGCGGGTAGCCCAAGACCTCTTTAATAGACCGGTTCGGCACATAGCTATTGGACTGCTTGCCCCGTCCCGTTGTCTTGCCGAGCACCACCCAGTTTGCCGCCCGGTAACAAGTGCCGCGGAAGCGCTCCGTATCCACGAAGGTTTCCGCAAAGTAGATCGGATGCCCGTAGACCTGTTCCCAATCGGTAGAAAGGCGGGCCGCCATCCGCCCCAAAATATGCGACGCCAGATGCGGCACTGTCACCCACGGCAGAATCAGAAACCGGGTGTTGTAAGCAAGGAATCGAATGTTTCGCCGGCGCGTTTGCTGGTCCCAGCCGATGTAGCGATCGCGCACCCCGATATGACGCGGCGCGCTCGACCACGCCACGCACGCCACTGGTCTGCCATTCGCCCAAACCAGATACTTCAGGTGCTCGCCCACCGGCTGCTCATAGCCCAGATAGTGATGCTCCTCCATCAGGCTGTTGAACAGCGGTT
>JBMOGP010000439.1:0-3002 GCA_049318285.1 Hyphomonadaceae bacterium | reverse complement strand
GGGCCGAGGCGGATGGCGGATCGGTGATCTACACGCCGCATGCCTCGGCGCTGCATTTCGGGGCGACGAGCGATGCGCCCGCGCTGATCGTCGAGAAGCACAAGGGCGCGGGCTTCAACCGCTATTTCCGGAAGTTTGCGGAGACGCCGGGTGAGAAGGCTGCGGCGCGCGTGCTGGGGCCGGTGATCGCGTTCATGCTGGCGATGCGGGCGCGGGTTGGCGGGAGCCAGCGCCCCTAGGACGCCCGCGCCAGCGGGTGCGCCGCTTCCAGCAGGTCGCGCAGTTCGTCGGTGACGACGTGGGTGTAGATCTGCGTGGTCGAGATGTCGGCGTGGCCGAGCAGCAGCTGCACGGCGCGCAGGTCGGCGCCGCCTGAGAGCAGATGCGTTGCGAAGGCGTGGCGCAGCGCGTGCGGCGTGACGCGGTCGAGCGCGATATTGGCCTTCATCGCGAGGTCTTCGAGGATCTGGCCAAGGCGCCGCCGGGTGAGGCGGCCGGTCGATCCGCGCGAGGGGAAGACAAAGCGTTGTGCGGTGGAGCGTGTGGCGGATTTCGGCAGGAAGGTCTCGCGCACGGCCATGTAGTTCCTGAGCGCGGTCAGCGCCGGGCGGCCAAGCGGCGTGATCCGCTCCTTGTCGCCCTTGCCGCGAACGATCAGCACGGTGGCGCCGGGAGCGGGCAGGGCCGAGAGCGGCAGGTCGCAGCATTCAGAGGCGCGCAGGCCGGCGCCGTACAGGAGTTCGACAAGGCACATGGTGCGCAGGTCTGCGGGTTCCGTTCCCTGTGCAGCCTCGATGATGCGGTTCACTTCATCGCGGGAGAGAACGTCCGGCGGATCGCGCCGCGTGGCGGGGCCATCGAGGCGGGAGGTCGGGTTGTCCTGGCGCTCATTGTCACCGAGCTGGAAGCGGAAGAAGCGGCGCAGGGCGGAGAGGCGGCGTGAGACGGTGGCGGCGGACATCCCGCGCGCATGCAGGTCACGCACGAAGTCGGAGAGGTCACGCTCGCCGGCCTGGATGAGCGAGGATTTGTTGGCGCGGAGATAGCTCGAGGCGTCTTCAAGGTCGCGGCGATAGGCCTCGATCGTGTTGTCGGCGGCGCCGCGTTCGGCGCGGAGCGTGTCGAGAAAGGCTTCGATGCGGCGATTGTCCAACATGGGAGGACAGTGGCGCGGACGGGTTTAGGAGAGGTTAGTGGCGCCGCTTCGCCAGGATGGCCGGCGGTTCAGGTCAGAGCGCCTTCCACACCTGCAGCGACTCCAGTGCGATGGCGTTGGCGTCGTCCGTCATGCCGACCTCGCGGAGCTGGGTAAGGAGGTCAGAGAGGCCTGCGAAAGACAGGGCCGAGACGTCCGGACCGAGCTGATTGATGATGGCGAGGGCGGCTTCGGCGTCGGCGTTCTGGCGCGCGGCAGATGCGATCCGGGCGATGACGGCGTCAGAGACGCCCCGGCCTGCCGTGCGTTGGACCGACAGCGTTGCGCGCTGTGCGGGGCTCAGGTCGCGGCCGGTTCCCACGAGCATGAACAGGGCGCGGGTGTTCTCGATGCGTCGCAGAGCGAGCTGCTGTTCGAGGGCGGCGGGCGTCTTCGTCGTCGCGACTGCGTTGGCTGCGGCAACCGGGTAGGGCGCGGCGTCCAGCATGCGGTCGATGATCGCGGACGGCGTCTCGGTGTTGGCGCCGGCGAAGGCGAGCATGAGGTCGATGCGGGCCGCGGCCCAGGCATCCTGCTTGTCCTCCGGCGCTGTAGCGAGATGCTTGCGCCAGTCAGCTGCGAGCCTGGCGTCGCCTGCAAGGAGCGCTGCGCGGGCGAAGGGCTCGGCGAATGGCAGCGTGCTGGCGTTGCGTTGCAGGTTCTTGATTTCCCCGCTTAGCGCCAGGGCGGCCAGGCGGCCATCGGCAAGGTTCTCGGCGGTGCGGAGAGCGGCTGCGTAGGCGGCGGCCTTTGCTTCGGGTTGCGCATCCTTGCTGGCGGCGGCTGCGATGGCGAGGGCCAGATCGTCCGGCTTTGCAGATGCGCCGCGCGTCGTGGGTCTGGGCGTTTCCTCGCCCTTCAGCCCAAGGATAGCGACGATGTCGGCAGGCTTCAGTTTGCCGCTGTTGAGCGCCGGGCGAAGGGCGCTCAGGCGCTGTTCGGGCGTCGCGTCCTTGTCGAGCGCTATGGCGGCGGCGATATCGGGTGGGGTGACGAGGAAGGCGTCGGCGGGGACGGTTAGTCTTGCGGCGACCGAGATGACCGCTTCAAGCGGCGTCGCATAGCGGCCGTCAGGCTTGGCAATGTCGGGCGAGGTGATCGCTGGCAGTGCGCCGACCAGCCAGAGGCCGAGACTTTCGTTGGTGCGTGCGATCTGCTCGGCGATCAGGTTGGCGCCCGCGTTTTCGTTCAGCGCGGCGCAGGTCGCGCGAAGCGGCAGCCAGTCGGCATCGGTTGCGGGCTTGCCGCTGGCTGTGGCGCAGGCGGTCTCGGGATTTCCCAGCAGCAGGTCGATCTCAGCGCCCGCGCGCTCGCCGGACTTGCCCCAGTCGGCGGCGGGATAGCGCTTGCGAAGGTCTGTCGCGTAGGCGGCCTCGCCGATGGCTTCGATGAGGCGGAGGCGTTCGGGCGTCAGCTTGTCGCCTTGATCAGGGCCCTTGCTGCGCGAGAGCAGCATGCGGCGCAGGGCCGCGCGAGCCGACGGCGCCATGTCCCTGGGCTGGAGGCTGGTCATCAGGGGGGCGAGCAGGCTGGCGCTGGTATTGTCCCAGAAGCTTGCGGGCAGAGCGCCCTCGCTTGTCCCGATCCAGCCGACGCCCCATGCTTCAACCTGGGCAAGCGGACGTGTCGCGACCTGCGCCCATGCAACTGAGGTTGTTGCTGCAGCGATTGCCAACGCGGCTGTGACGCGCCTACTGGGAAGGGGCATTGCCGCCTCCGGCAGGCTCCGGCTGGACGCCAACGTTCTGTGCCGGGACGCGCAACTCCTGCTGGACGGGGCGGCGCGATTCGGCCTGGCCCGAAAACC
>JBMOGP010000438.1:0-3010 GCA_049318285.1 Hyphomonadaceae bacterium | reverse complement strand
TCTGTGGTGCCGCACTTTCGCCTGTCTGGATCGTCGATCCTGGTCAACTCGGTCGCCATTGCTGCCCTCCTGGGTATGTCGGCCTGCGCCCAGCAGCCGCCGCTGGTTCAGCCGGGTGCGCCGGGTCAGGAAAGCCGGATGCTTGAGGGTCGCGAAGCCGCCCGCGTGGCAGACAACCGCTACTCGGACGCCGATGTCGCGTTCATGCAGGGCATGATCCATCACCACGGTCAGGCCGTGGAAATGGCAGTCCTCGTTCAGGGCCGCACCGCAACACCTGCCCTTGTCGAACTGGCGGGGCGGATCAATGCGTCCCAGGCGGACGAGATCGCCTTCATGCAGGGCTGGTTGCGCGAGCGTGGCGAAGACGCTCCCGCACCAGCGCCGACCGCGGCAGATCGTCATGCCGGGCACGCCGCCGCGGGACACGCCGCCCCCGGACACGCCGTCTCAGCACATGGCGCTGGCCATGGCGGTATGGCGGGAATGGCGACAGCTGCGCAATTGACCCAGCTGAAAGCATCAAGCGGATCGGAGTTCGACAGGCAGTTCCTGCAACTCATGATTGCCCATCACGAGGGCGCCATCACGATGGTCACGAGCCTGCTGGCGGAGCCCGGCTCTGCCTATGATCCTGTGCTCTATCGCTTTGCAACCGACGTCACGAATGAGCAGCAGGCAGAGATCAAGCGCATGGCGGCTCTGCTGCGCGGTCTGTTGCCAGACCCGCGCGCGACACTGAAGGCGGGCTTTCTCGACGCCGGGCAGGCGATCAGCAACATGCGTCTGGTTGCCAGCCTTCCCAAGCCGGTCGGGTTCTTCGATCCATCCAATCCCGAAGGTTTGCCCCTGCAACTCCCTGCCGAAAACAAGGACGGCGATGCACGTCTCGGCACGGCAGACGAGGCGAGCCGGCGCGCGCCTTTCCTCAGCTTCGCCAACACGGACATGGCCTTCTCGGGCGATTTGCTCGCCATCGGCAGCTATCAGGGCGTGCAGTTCTATCGGCTGGGCGGGACCGAGCCGAAACTGGTCAGCGCCATCGTCTGCCCCGGGGGGCAAGGCGACGTTTCCATCGTCGGCAATCTCCTGCTCATGTCGGTGGAAGCCACGAGCGGCCGCGTGGATTGCGGCCGCGAAGGCGTGGGCCCTGAAGCCAGCCCGGATCGCTTCCGCGGCCTGCGTATCTTCGATATCTCGAACATCATGCGGCCACGTCAGGTCGGCCAGGTCCAGACATGCCGTGGATCGCATACCCACTCAGTCGTCTCGGCCGACGACCAGCGGCTGATCGTCTACAACTCTGGAACGGCAGGCGTACGCGACAAGGACGAGCTGGCCGGCTGCATCATGGGTCAGCCGGGCGATAGCCGAACCGCGCTTTTCCGTGTCGACGTCATCGAGATCCCGCTGGCAGACCCGTCAAAGGCCCGCATCATCGACAGCCCGACCGTGTTTGCTGACGGCCAGAGCGGTCAGCTTGGCGGCCTCTGGCTTGGCGGCGATCACGGCGAAGGCACGCAGACCACAAACCGCACGGATCATTGCCACGACATCACGCTTTTCCCGTCACGCAAGATCGCTGGCGGCGCCTGCTCAGGCAACGGCATCATCTTCGACATCAGTGATCCGCGAGCGCCCAAGCGGATCGACACCGTCGTCGATTCCGGGTTCGCCTACTGGCATTCGGCGACCTTCAACAATGAGGGAACCAAGGTCATCTTCACCGATGAGTGGGGTGGCGGCGGCCGGCCGCGTTGCCGTGTTCAGGATCCACCGACCTGGGGTGCAAACGCCATTTACGACATCGTCGACGGCAAGCTCGTCTTCCGCAGCTACTACAAGCTGCCGGCAGCCCAGACGGATCTTGAGAACTGCGTCGCGCACAATGGCTCCCTGCTTCCGGTGCCGGGGCGCGACCTCTTTGTGCAGGCGTGGTATCAGGGCGGGCTCTCGATCAGCGACTTCACCGACTCGGCCAAACCGCGCGAGATCGCCTATTTTGATCGTGGCCCGGTGAACGCTGATCGTCAGACACTGGGTGGATACTGGTCAGTCTACTGGTATGAAGGCCGCATCTACGGAACGGAAATCGCACGCGGTCTTGACGTGTTCGAGCTGACGCCAAGCGAATATCTCTCGGCAAATGAAATCGCTGCTGCACGCATGGCGGAGCAGGGCCGCACCGTGAACCCGCAGCAGCAATACCCGGTAACCTGGCCAGCGCATCCCGTCGTGGCGCGCGCCTACATGGACCAGCTGGCGAGGGACAAGGCCCTGAAAGCTGATGTCGCGAACCGGCTGACCGCTGTGCTGGATGCTGCCACACCTCTTGTCGACCAGGCTCGCCGAAGCGCTGCCGTGGCCCGTGATCTTCGCACCGCCGCACAGACCCTTGATGTCTCAGGCAACGGTCCGACCGCTCAGCGGCTAACCGCGCTGCGCGATACGCTTGTCCGCATCGCAGATCGCGTGAGCTAGGGGCGATCGACGATTACCTTAGCCGGTGCAGGCGGGCTAACCGGAGCGGCAGCGCGGCTTGTAACGACGCCAGCGGGGCCTTCGCGTAGATGCTCGCAAGGTGCGGCTTTGCGATTACGTGCGCTTCTTTAGCGAGCATTGGCGTCGCACGCCATTTCGGCATTCCGGAAAGTCTTTTTTATCAAGCCATTATGCGGCAGCGCTGGCGGAGAGGAAGGGATTCGAACCCTCGATACCGTTACCGGTATACACCCTTAGCAGGGGTGCGCCTTCGACCACTCGGCCACCTCCCCGTACCGCGCTGGCGGTAAGCGAGCGGCTTTCCTACCGGGATTTGGGGCTGGCGCAAGGCGAAAGGCCCGCCATCGCCTGAATCCTTGGTCTTGCCGGGCCAATTGGGCCGCCAGCTGCCCTCTTCGATCTGAAACGAGGTCGGGTCTTTGCGTTCTGGTGGAAGCGTGGCGTGGCCCTGACCATGCGATCAGGAATTGTCTCGGTTGGCGCCGTGGCGGCAGTTCAGCTTTCAAAC
>JBMOGP010000437.1:0-3011 GCA_049318285.1 Hyphomonadaceae bacterium | reverse complement strand
TACATCAACGCCGGCCTCAGCTTCGACCTCGACCATCTCGACGCCGTCGGCGCCAAGGGGGTCGGCCTGTTCCGTACCGAGTTCCAGTTCATGGCGTCCGAGACGATGCCAGGCCTCGACGAACAATCGCAATTCTACAAATCCGTCATCGACCGTGCAGGCGACCGTCCCGTCACCTTCCGAACCATCGATCTCGGTGGCGACAAGATCGCTCCCTTCATGGGCAGGCGTGAGCGTGAGGAAAATCCCGCGCTCGGCTGGCGCGCCCTCCGCATGGCGCTCGACCATCCCTTCTTCTTCCGTCGACAGCTTCGCGCCCTGATCCGCGCCTCCCGCGGCAAGACCCTGCGCCTGATGTTCCCGATGGTCGCCACCGTCGAGGAGTTCGAGGCCGCCCGGCGTCTTCTCGATAGCGAAATGGAATGGGCGGTGAAGTTCGGCCGCGACCTCCCCAACCGGCTCCAGGTCGGCGCCATGGTCGAGACGCCCTCGCTTGCTTTCTCGATCGACCAGCTCAAGGGCAAGGCCGATTTCCTCTCGGTCGGAACCAACGACCTGATGCAGTTCTTCTTCGCCGCCGATCGCGATAACGCCCGTCTTGCAGGCCGTTATGACCTGTTGAGCCGTCCCGCCATGCGCCTGATGCAGCGCATGCGGCAACGCGCCGACGAGGCGTCCCTGCCTATCACCGTCTGCGGCGAGGCGGCCGGCCGGCCGCTCGAAGCTCTTGCCCTGATCGCGCTTGGTTACCGCAAGCTCTCGATGCAGGCCTCCCGCATCGCGCCGGTGAAACTGCTGGTCCGCTCGGTCGACATGGCGGTGCTGGCGCGGGACGTGCAGGCCGTCCTCGACGGTCCGGCGCCCTCGATACGTAACGCAATGTTAAGTGTTGCAGCGGGGTTTGGGTTGAAGATTTAGGTTGTGGCGGTATCGGCGCCCTCTTACCTTGCTAATGACTTGTTAGGATGGTGGGCTTTAGCAGGGTTAGGCTTGCTTTCAGTAATCGCCTTCCCGTTTCGGACAGACATATGAGCGGCGTGGCCAAGGACGACACCAACCCCAATTCGCCTGCGGATGATACGGTTCCCGTAACGAGCGAAGCTGACGCTGGCCAGGCTGCTGCCGAGGTTACCACGTCCGTACAATCCAAGGACGACGAACCGCGCGCCCGTCGTGGCGCTCCTCACCTGCGTGTGGTGAGCGATAACGAGATCGAATTCGCCGCCCAGGCCGCCTCCGCACACACCCGCATCGGCGACGCCATTCGCGCCGCACGCGAGAATTCGGGTTTCACGCTCGAACAGGTCTCCCGCGAAACCCGCGTTCACCTCAGCCACCTCCGCGCCATCGAAGAGATGACGCCAGGCCTGCTTGGCGCGCCCGTCTACGCCAAGGGCTACATCAAGTCCTACGCCCGCTTCCTCGGCATGGACGAGCAGACCACGCTCGACCGTTACCTGTCCGAATGCGCCGCCATCCTGAAAGACCCGGAAAAGCTTGAAATCGCTCCATCAGCCTCGTCCAATGCGCGCAAGCTGCCGGTCGCCGTACCCATGCTCGGCATCCTCATGGTCGCCCTGGTCGGCGGCGGCGCCATCATGTTCTTCAACAGCGGTGACAAGACCCCGGCTGTCATATCTGAAACCTCCACTGCCGCCGCTGGCGTTGGCCCGATCGCCCAACCCGTCGCGCCCCAACTCCGCATTGTGGCCCTGAAGCGCTCCATGCTGGAAGTCCGCTCTGCCAAAGGCGACAAGTACGTCCACCGCTACTACAACCCCGGCGAATTCTTTGTCGTCCGCGTCGGCGCGGGCTTTACCGTCTCCGCCGAGGACGGCACAGCCTTCGAATGGCGCCTCGGCGATCAGTCGCTTGGCCTGCTGCAGGAAACAGGGGGCCCGGTTTTCTCGGCAAACGTCGACCAGGCCGCCCAGCGCCCGCCAATCGTGACGGCGCCGCCTCTCATCGCGCCCATCGCCTCTGACACGGACGCCAACGCTCTCACAACCCCCGGCCAGCCAGCGACCGGCGCAAGCCCCGCGCCGGCTCCGGCCAAGCCGCGCCTCCGTCCAGCGACGCCGCCCGCCACCTCCAGCGCCACGCCATCCGCGCCGCCCGCCGCGTCCCCTCCGCCGCCGGCCCAGCCCCCGGTCCGCGACCCCGCGCTCGACGCCTATCCGGACCAGATCCCGTCGGCCCCGGCCCAGTAGCGGGTCCGATCCGCGCAGCCGTCTTTACGGGCAGGCCCAAAAGGCCCAAATGTCGCCAATCGGCTGATCGGGCAGGTGCATGAGCCACGACATTAATCACATCCGCCCCTGGCGTACGATCGTGAGGCGCAAGTCGCGGCAGATCCGCGTCGGCAACGTCCTTGTGGGCGGCGACGCCCCCATCTCCGTCCAGTCGATGACCAACACGCCGACCTCGGATGCCAAGGCCACGATCGAACAGATCCGCGGCCTGGAAGAAGCCGGCGCCGACATCGTCCGCGTCTCATGCCCTGATGAAGAATCGACCGCCGCGATGCCGGAAATCTGCCGCGCCGCGAAAGTGCCGATCGTCGCCGACATCCATTTCCACTACAAACGCGGCATCGAAGCCGCCAAGGCCGGCGCGGCCTGCCTTCGTATCAATCCGGGCAATATCGGCAATGCCTCGCGGGTGAGGGAGGTCGTGCAGGCCGCCAAGGACCATGGCTGCTCGATGCGCATCGGCGTCAATGGCGGGAGCCTCGAACGCCACCTGCTCGAAAAGTACGGCGAGCCCTGTCCCGCAGCGATGGTGGAAAGCGCGCTCGACCACGCGCGCATCCTCGATGACCACGACTTCCACGAGTACAAGATTTCGGTGAAGGCCTCCGATCCGTTCCTCACCGCCGCCGCCTATCACCAGCTCGCTGACGCCACCGACGCGCCGCTGCATCTCGGCGTCACCGAAGCCGGAGGCCTGCGCACCGGCACCGTCAAATCCGCCATCGGCATCGGATCGCTGCTCTGGGCCGGCATCGGCGA
>JBMOGP010000436.1:0-3014 GCA_049318285.1 Hyphomonadaceae bacterium | reverse complement strand
TCGACCGCGTCTGGAACTCGGCCCTGCGCTACATCGAAGGCGTCGGCATGACCGATACCTACGATCTCGAAGTCGTGAAGTATCACTTCCAGACGATCGCCACGATCGTGGACATGCCCAAGGAAGCCCTCATCCACCGCGTCGCCGTCGCCAACGAGCTCGACCGGCTGGTCAGCAAAGCGATCCACTCGGCCCAGGAGAAGAAGACGGACGTGGCCTAGGCCGCTCCCGCACCCGCGCCCGCAAGGTGCAGGGGCCATAGCCTCGCGGGCGCAGGAACGCTTCAGAATGAGGTACGAAGGTTCACGCCAAGAAGCCGTGGATCGCTCGGCTGCCCAAGTATCAGTCCCGAATTGCCCGCCTGGATGGTCAGCGCCGTGATGTAGTCGGCCTCGAAAAGGTTTCGGGCAAAGAGCGAGACCCCGATGCCGCTATTGAAGCGATAGCCGATGCTGGCGTTCGTCACGCTGTATCCATTGATCTCCGTGTACCGCGAGCCCGCAGCATCACTGTTGTATCCCGTCCGCGTGCTGGTATCGGAATGAAGGTGAAGGGCTCCATCTCCAAGTGGTGCTTCATAGTCGAATCCAAGCGAGCCCGACCATTTCGAAAGCCCTGACAGTCGCACGCCGGTCAGGTTGCAGGCCACGGTCGTCATCGTCTGAACTTCAAGGGGGCATGGCCCGGCAGGGTAATCCGTGTTCTCGCCATCTGCATAGGCCGCTGACGCACGCACAGTGAACCCATCGAACACGACAGCTGCTGCATCGGCCTCGAACCCTCGCACACGAACCTCCGGAACGTTGGCCGGATAGCTGCGGATGGCTGCCGTCTCAAGGTTCGAGACGATGTTCGCCTGGAAGTCCTGCACCGTCGTCCAGAAGCCCGCGAGGTTCAGCGTTGCGTGTCCTCCGAACCACTCCGACTTGAGGCCCAACTCGTATGTCGTGTTGGTTTCGTCGTCGATCACCGCCGTTGCGAGGGCGGGGTTGTTCGTGGCGTCGAGTGGCAGGCCGGACATGTTGAGCCCGCCCGACTTGAAGCCGTGCGCGTAGCTTGCGTACCCGAACAGGTCATCCGTGATGCGGTACGATATGTTTGCGCGGCCCGAAAGACTGCCGCCATCATCCGCCGCCCGGTAGCTCTGCGGCCGGAAGATCGACAGCTTGGCGTTAGCGAGCGGCGTTCCCGGTGTAGTCGGCAGCCCACCAACCACCTGCGTCGCGTACGAGCCTTGCTTGTCTTCGAACGTGTAGCGCAGACCAAGCGTCGCCGTCACCCGATCAGTAAAGCCATAGTTCGCTTCACCGAAGGCGGCATAGCTCTTCACCTTGAAGCTGGAACTGCCGATCTGGCCATAGCCGTCAAGCAGCGTCTGCCCCAGCGCAGGATTCACGGGGATCGTCGCGCCCGGAAAGCTTGCCGGGTTGAGCAACCAGTAGGCTGCTGCGGAACCGTAGATGCTGGTGGGCCTGCCCGCAATCTTCTGGCTGTAGAAATAGAGTCCGGCCACATACTGAAATGGACCATCGCCCTTGGATGCAAGGCGAAGTTCATGGCTGTACTGGTCCTGCCGGGACGGGATGCGCTGGGTCAGCTGGATCTGGATGCCCGTGAAGTCGCGGTCGTTCGACACGTCCCAGTCCCAGTAGCGCCACCCGCTGACCGATGTGAGGGTCGCATACCCGAGATCGAAATCGGCTATTCCGGAAAGCCCCCCGTCCTGCGTGTCGATACGAAGCGCTGCATCGATATCGCTCAGGCGGTCATACAGGTTGGTGCTCGCAGGCGTGTAGGGGCCGCCGAGACTGGCGGGGAGGTTCGCCGAGAGCGCCGGAAACTGTCGCGCCGCACTGCGAAGACTCTGGCCAACACGCAGATAGCCCTGCGTGCAGCAGTCGCTGTCGAGGTCCGACACATCCGCAATCAGGCGTATCCGGAGGTGCTCAGAGGGTTCGAAAAGCAGCTGGCCACGGACAGCGTAATTATTGAGCGAATTGAGGTCTTGCCCTGTCCGCACATTCTCGATCACGCCATCGCGCTGCGTGATGACCGCGGACAGGCGTCCTGCAACCATGTCGCCAAACAGTGGCCCTGAGATCGAGCCCTTCGCCTGAAGGAAGCTGAAGTCACCATACGACATCTCGGCGCTTGCTTCGGGCCTGAACGTCGGTACGCGCGACGTGATGCTGATCGCACCCGCCGTAGTGTTCTTTCCGAACAGGGTTCCCTGAGGTCCGCGCAGAACCTCAACCTGATCGATATCCGTGAAGTCGAACGCCGCTGTCGCAGGTCGACCATGATAAACCTGATCGACGTAGAAGCCGACACCCGGCTCGATGCCGTCATTCGCTGCGCTGATGGACAGCGTGTTCGATCCGAGGCCCCTGATCGTATAGGCCGTATTCCGTGGGTTGGCCGAATTGTAGTATAGCGACGGCACGAGCTGGCTCAGACCCTGCGTATTGATTGTTCCTGACTGGTCGAGCAGGTCACCGTCTATGACGGAAACGGCAGCTGGAACTGTCTGCAGGTCTTCCTCGCGCCGGCGCGCCGTCACCACCACGGCGTCAGGGCGATCGACGCTGGCAACTGCCGTTGCTTCAGGGTCCGTGAGCGCCTGTGCAGCGGCAACCGGGCACAGGCTTGTTGCGAGGAACATCGTCAGCAGGACGGGCGCAAAGGCAGACGATGTCCTTGGCCGGTGGCGATTGGCCAACGCGCCGGTGTTCGTCATCATGAAGACCGCTCTCTGTCCAAAGGCGCAAAACGCGGTGGCGCTGCACTCAACACCGAAGACGCCATCTGCCTCTTGGGCGGAACGTTATATGGACTAGACTATAACGCACAAGTGGACGTCTGCGGCCCGTGTGCTGGTTCAACTCCGTGAACGCTTAGGATCCCTCATGGCGATCGTGTCGAAGGAGGAGGCCAGGATCACCGAAGCCCCCTAGACGTCACCGCAAATCTGGCGACCATGCCGGCATGAACCGTCGCCATTTCCTCGCCACGTC
>JBMOGP010000435.1:0-3052 GCA_049318285.1 Hyphomonadaceae bacterium | reverse complement strand
GGAAACTCCGCATGCAACACGTCCGCACACGCCTGCCCGGCCTTCTGCATCAGCGCCCATTGGGAAATCCCATGCTCCACGGCCATCCGCTCGGCGGCGCGGACCTGATCGCAGGTAAGGATTGCTGTGCTCATGCAGCTAGATCTAATGCGCGCCGCCCAACTCGCGAAGGTTTTCTTCGCGCCTCATTGAGCTTGCACCGCACAATCCCGGCGATAGGGTCCAGCCGGATCTGACGGACAAGGGGATTCCATTGGCTGATGCAGCGCTGGCGGTCGAAACGCCCAAGCTCACGCGATCCCTGCGCACGCGGCATATCGCGATGATCTCGATCGGCGGCATCATCGGCGCCGGACTGTTCGTCAACTCGATCAATGCCATCGCCGCCATCGGCCCCGCCGTGATCGTCAGCTACGTGCTCACTGGCCTGATTGTCCTCTTCGTGATGCGCATGCTCGGCGAGATGGCCATGGCCTATCCTGAAACGGGAGCCTTCACCGAATTTCCGCGACTGGCGATGGGCAACCTCGCCGGGTTCACGTCCGGCTGGCTCTACTGGTACTTCTGGGTGATCGTCGTTGCCTTTGAGGCAATCGCCGGCGCCAGCATCATCAAGCCCTGGCTGCCCGACATCCCCACCTGGGTCACCGGCCTCGTCCTCACCGTCCTGCTCACGGCCTCGAACCTGCTATCAACCCGCAATTTCGGCGAGTTCGAGTTCTGGTTCTCCTCCATCAAGGTCGCCGCGATCATCGCCTTCATCGTCATCGCGCTGAGCTATGCGCTCGGCGTGAACCCAACAGGCGGCATGACCTTCTCGAACTGGACGAACGATGGCGGCTTTGCCCCCATGGGCTGGCTGCCCGTCGTAGCGGGCGTGACCTCACTGATCTTCACGCTTGTCGGCGCAGAGATCGCCACCGTCGCCGCCGCCGAAGCGCACGAAGGCGAGAAGACTATCGCCAACCTCACCACCGTCCTGATCTTCCGCATCCTGCTTTTCTACGTCGCCTCCATCGCCCTCATCGTCGCCGTCGTCCCCTGGCGCGAGATCGCTGAACAAGCCGCCGTCCAGCGCATGTCGCCCTTCACCATGGCGCTCGACAAGGTGGGCATCCCCGGCGCAGGCCTCGCCATGGACGTTATTGTCCTCGTGGCAGTTCTCTCGTGCCTGAACTCGGGCATCTACGTCGCCTCGCGCATCATGTTCACCCTCGCCGGCCGCGGCGACGCCCCGCGATGGATCGTGCAGGTCGACAAGCGCGGCGTCCCGTCCCGGGCCATTCTCATCGGCGCTGCCATTGCGCTCGCCGCAGTCGCGCTCGAAGCCTTCTTCCCAAAGGACCTGTTCGGCTTCCTCATCAGCGCCTCGGGCGCGCTGATGATCTTCGTCTACATGCCGGTCGTCATGGCCCACCTTATCCTGCGACCGAAGACCGCTCCCGAACAACTGAAACTGAAGACCTGGTTCTACCCCTGGAGCGGCTACATCGTCCTCGCCGCCATGCTCGCTGTCCTCGTCGCCATGTCGCTTCAACCCGGCAGCCGCTACGAGCTGATCGCTTCGACAACCTGCCTCGTCGTCGTGGTGATCGCCTACTTTGTTTTCAGGAAGAGGCAGCCTGCCTAGGTAACCGCCGTCGCCGCTTCCGATCCCAGTTCGACCACCCGCAGCTTGCCGCCAACGCGCTGCAGCTTCGTGATCGATGCGTGGCCCGGCTTGAACACGACCACCCGCTCATCCCCGGTCAGCAACCCGACCACCGCATTGATCGCGATGAAGTGCGAGAAAGCCGCAGTTTCGTCCGGCAACTTCTCTACCGCCGCCAGTATGCTCTGTCGCCAGGCATGCAGCTCTTCGCCCGCCTCATTCCATGTCCGCGCCATGACGCCCTGCAACCAGACGGCGCGGTCAGCTATTCCCGGCGGCGTGATGATCTCACCGACCCCGGTCTCGATTCGCGCATGGGTCTCCATCAGCTTCTCGAACTGCGCCGCCGTTTCCCGGCTACGCGCCAGCGGCGAGGTGACCGCCCACTTTGCCCCTGCAGCCGCCAGGGCCTCTGCCGCTGCGAAGGCCTGCCGCGCCCCGAGTTCCGTCAGCCCCGGATTCGGGTGGCCCCCCCAGCTTCCGCTCGGTTCGCCCTGTCTGATCAGGTAAATCATCGCGCAGAAAGATCCGTCAGCATTGGAGATTCTGCTCCATACCACGGAGCCGACCGGCGCGCCTCTGTGGATAAGCTCAGGAGGTCGCGCCCAAAATCGATGCGGCAGCGCCCTTCTTTTAGGCGCCACGCGCTCCGACGCACGAACTTCAGGCGCCCGGCCTACTCGCCATCCCCGCCATCGTGCATGAGCGAGGACGCTTTCCGGGGCCCTGGCGGCGTCCCAACAATCTGGGCCAACCGAGGACATCGGATGAAGAAGATCGAAGCGATCATAAAGCCCTTCAAACTCGATGAAGTGAAGGAGGCGCTCCATGGCGTCGGCCTTCAGGGCATGACCGTCATCGAGGCCAAGGGCTTTGGCAGACAGCGCGGCCACACTGAACTCTATCGCGGCGCGGAATATATCGTCGACTTCCTGCCCAAGCTGAAGATCGAGGTCGTCGTCTCCGACGCGCAACTCGAAGCAGCCCTCGGCGCTATCACGAAATCGGCACACACTGGCAAGATCGGCGACGGGAAGATATTCGTCTCCGAAATCACCGAGGTCATCCGCATCCGCACGGGCGAAACGGGCGATCAGGCGATCTGATTTCTGAGCAACAACTTCATAATGGATCGGCCCTCCTGGACACTCAGGGCGGGCCGGGGTGAAACGGAGGGACTAGGTGTCCGACCAAATCTTCAAGACCATCAAGGAAAAAGACGTCCAGTACGTCGACCTGCGCTTCACCGACATTCGCGGGAAGATGCAGCACGTCACCTTCGACCTCTCGATGGTCGACAAGGACCTGTTCGTTGACGGCACGATGTTCGACGGTTCATCGATCGCCGGCTGGAAGGCGATCAACGAATCCGACATGCTGCTGATGCCCGACCCGTCCTCG
>JBMOGP010000434.1:0-3052 GCA_049318285.1 Hyphomonadaceae bacterium | reverse complement strand
GACTTGATTGCGGGGAACCTAGTCGACGGATGCGACACTTCCGAGTCGTAATATTGCCGCCTCAGGCGGCGAGCTTCTGCTCCGAAACCACCCGTTCCGGCGCTGTGCTGAGAAGCGACAATAGCGCCCGCACTTCCGAGCGGCCTGCCAGCTCGCTCATGGTCAGCTTTCCCTCAGCGGGCATGTCGAACACGCTGCGGCCATGCAGACCCAGCGCGCGGTGAACGACACGGTCGCGCAGGCTCCAGGTCGACTCGAAACCCGCCTCCCCGGCGATCGCGGCCACGCGCTGGTTGACGGTGTTGGAAATCCGGCTCGCAAGCCCCGATACGCGGTTCAGCACGATGTGCCAGCGTTGCATGGCAAGACCCGCGCGGCGGCGGTCGAAACGCACCGTGTCGATCATCTCGCGGTAGTTGATGCGCGGCGCGGCGGGCTGGCCTGGCCTGGTGAGCAGGCCGTGCATGTCGGCAGGGCTCTCATTCATCGGCGTCAGGATCAGGTCGGCCAGCAGGTGGGCTTCGTACACATCCGACAGGTTGCCCGAGGACGTGTCGATGATCATGAGGTCGTAGCCGTCCATCGCGGCCAGGCGAACCAGCGGCTCCAGCCGGCCGGCATGTTTCGGGCGGGCATTGGTGCGGCTGTCTTCTTCCGTATCCATCAGCATGACGTGATCGGGACATTCCAGCCTGGACGCCCGCCGAAGTGTCAGGAAACTGGACAGGTTGCAGGTGTTCCGGTCGAGGTCGACACAGGCCGTCCGCAGCCCGTCCTTGGTTGCCGCGACGCCGAGGAGGCAGGCCAGGGTCGTCTTCCCTGTGCCGCCCTTGAAGCCTCCGATGGTTACCACCTGCATGGAACTCTCCCTTTGACCCATGGCCGGCTGACCGGCGCCAGGGCCTGAACGCCTGCGACTTCCCTTGTGAGGTGTGTTTCAATTCGCGTGCCAGATGAGCGCCCGGAACGGGAATTGCCCGTTTGCGGGCAGATTCAGGGTACTTGCCCTTGCGCCCGCACACCCCGATTATGGCGCATTGCAGCGCGGCGGGACGCCGTGCGAGGAGACCCGGTATGGCCACCATCGCCCTCGTCGACGACGACGAGAACATCGTCGAATCGCTCAAGGTCTTCTTCGAGGCGGAAGGGTACCAGGTCCGCGCCTATCATGACGGCGCAGCCGCCCTCGCCGGCCTGTCGGAAAACCCGCCTGATATCGCCATCCTCGACGTGAAGATGCCGAAGATGGACGGAATGGAGCTGCTCAGGAAGCTGCGCCAGACCTCAAACCTGCCTGCGATCTTCCTCACCTCGAAGGACGACGAGATCGACGAGGTGGTCGGCTTCAACATCGGGGCCGATGACTTCATCCGCAAGCCGTGCTCGACGCGCCTGCTGGCCGAGCGGGTGAAGGCCATCCTGCGCCGGTCGCGCGGCGCCTCCGCAACGCCGGAAGACGGCGACAAGAAGCCGATCGTCCGCGGCCGCCTCACGCTCGATCCCAACCGCCACGCCTGCCAGTGGGACGGCAAGATCGTGCGCCTCACCGTCACCGAATTCCTGATCCTGCAGGCCCTCGCCCAGCGCCCCGGCTATGTGAAGAGCCGCGACCAGCTGATGGACGCCGCCTACGACGACCAGGTCTATGTCGACGACCGCACCATCGACAGCCACATCAAGCGGCTCCGCAAGAAGTTCCGCGACCTCGACGACAATTTCGACGGCATCGAGACGCTCTACGGCGTAGGCTATCGTTACAAGGAAGCCTGAACACATCAGGCAGGCCAGACACCGTGACCAGGCCAGACAGAGGGAATAGGCCCGACAGGGCTGCGAGGCCACAAAAGGGTTCGCGGTTTGCGCCGCGCGGGCCGCGCTCCCTGCTCTGGTCCCCCATTGCCCGACTGATCCTCGCTTCCAACCTCGCAGGCCTGATCATCCTGATCGCCGGCGCGCTGGTCCTCAACGAAGTCCGGGCGAGCCTCGTCAATGCTCGCAAGGCAAGCCTCGAGGAAATGAGCCAGCTCATCTCCTCCTTCATGACCGACAACGCGACAACCGAAGAGCCTGTCGCCCTCGATCTCGACGAAGTCTTCCGCCAGCTCACCGCGATGCCGCTGACCAAGGCGACGCGGATCATCGTGCACGACCCACAGAAGCAGATCGTCGCTGACACGCGCCTGCTGAAGGACGTCATCAACCAGCGCGACCTGCCGCCCCTGCGCGAGCCCAGCTGGCTCGAACGCACATGGCTCGACACGGTGCGCGCGATCAACCGCACCTTCGAATCCGTCAGCTCGCCCGGCCGTCCGCCCATCGCCGAAGTGCTTACGCTCGATGAGGAAGTGGCCCGTGCGGCAGAAGGCGAAGGCGTCTTCTCCGAGCGCTTCAACGATCAGGCCGAGCGCGTGCTGTCCGTCACAATGCCGATCGAGAAGGTCCTGCGCGTGGTCGGCACACTCACCATCGAGACGAGCGACGTCTCCGAGATCATCGCAGCCGAACGCGCAGCCCTCATTCCGCTGATCATTGTCGCGATCCTGGTCTCGATCATCACGGCGACACTCCTGACGCTGGGGATCGCACGGCCGCTCCGCCGCCTCGCCATCGCCTCTGACCGCGTCACCATGGGCGTCTCGCAGAAGCTCAATCTCGGGAGGCTGCACAGCCGCAAGGACGAGATCGGCGATCTGTCGCGCGCAATGGAGGCGATGACCTCCTCACTCTACGACCGGATCCAGGAGAATGAGCGCTTCGCCGCCGACGTCGCACACGAACTCAAGAACCCCCTCACCTCCATCCGCTCCGCCGTCGAGACGGCTCAGACGGTGAAGGACCCGGCGGCGAAAGAGAAGATGATGAACGTCATCGCGCGCGACGTCATACGCCTCGATCGCCTGATCTCGGACATCTCCAACCTGTCACGGCTCGAAGCGGAGATCGTCCGCGAGAAGCTGTCGCGCGTCGATCTCCGCAAGCTGCTGGAAGACATCATCTCGATCTACGCCGACACGGCGCGCGAGGCCGATGCGCGTGTGAAGCTCGTCGCCTC
>JBMOGP010000433.1:0-3054 GCA_049318285.1 Hyphomonadaceae bacterium | reverse complement strand
AGCCGGAGCATCAGCGGCAACATCGCCGAGCCTTCGCCATAGTGGAGCCACTGGACGTAGCTGTCATAGTCCGGCGTCGACATGTCCGGCTGCATGCGTCCGCGACCGTGATGGCGGATAACATAGTCGATGACCGCGCCGGTCTCGATAATCGTCGCATCGCCCTCGGTGATCACCGGACTCTTACCCAGCGCACTGACCGCCTTCAGCTCCGGCGGCGCCAGACGCGTCTGCGTATCGCGCTGATAGATCTTCAGCTCATACGGATGCTCCAACTCCTCCAGCAGCCACAGGATACGCTGCGAACGTGATTCATTGAGATGGTGAACGGTGAGCATGAGGTGTGTCCCGGGGAATGATTCGGCCGCACTTTCAAGCAGCCGCGTGCAAATGACTAGCGCCGATTGTTCCATCCCTGGAAAAGCAAAGAGTCCCGCATCCGACGGACACGAGGCTCTTCAGGCTTTCGCCTTCACCACTCAAGAGAGCGGCTATCTAAGCAGGCCGTTTACGGCCGGCATGTGTTGTTCTGAATTTTGCTTATGCTGATGACGACTCGAAACGTCCTGGCCAGGTGCGCTTTCGATCGAGCCGGGGCTCCGCCGATGCGGTGGAGCCCGGGTCGCTAAGCAGGTGGAGCCTCCATGCGTCTCTCCTTGTGTTTCACCGCGTCCGCTGGCGCAGCGCTACGACCAGACTTCGTTCGAGGCACGCCGCTCACGGAATGCCGTCTCGCGTCCCCGGAGCTGCTTGAACTCCCCGGTCAATCGAAGGCTACGCCCATGATCTCGATCGTCAACCGAAAGCCGCAAGAGGGCCGATCACGAAGCAGTCGCAATTCGCATCGCGCGGCCCTCGCGATGTTGCGAAGAGGAAACGGTTTGGCATCCCTGGTGCGTGCTGCATAGTCACGGCAACGGCGCCAGATAGCCCCGATGGGAGGGACATCGATGACCAGCACGCCAACGGCGTCAGCCGCAGCGCCCGCCTGAGCGGCCGAGGACGATCCTCGTGGTGTCCGCCCGTTGGGAGCGGCTGCGGCCCGCCGTGAGCGCACCTGCACACAATGAGACCATCCACGATTTCGGCGATTTTCCGCAGGCCCTGTTCGACCTTCAATAGCCCGCCCCACCTGCTCAGGGTCTTGCTCGCCGTGTTGCCGAGCTGCTGGTGGCGGGCGGCATACCCGCCGACGTTGATACGCGCCACGGCCTGGACCATGGCGCATGGGTGCCGCTGATCGTGGCCTGGTCAGATGCGGACGTGCCCGTGCCGCAGCTTTCGGTGCACACCCGGCTCGGGCAAGAGCGCCATTTCCCGCTTGGCCAGATACTGGCGCTACTCCGCGAGGAAGGCGTGCTGATCCTCGGCTCAGGCAGCTTTACGCATGACCTGTCGAGCTTCCGCCTATCTGGCGACAACATTGATGCGCCCGAACCGGACTGGGTGCGGAGCTTCGCTGACTGGGTGGCGTCAGCCCTGCGCGAAGGTCGCATCGATGACCTTTTGAACTATCGGACGCGGGCCCCGGAAGCGGCCGACAACCACCCAACCGAAGAGCACCTTCTGCCGCTTTAGTCACGCTGGGCGCTGGCACCGGCCGCATTTCGCACCTGCACCAGAGCACGACCTACGGCATCATGCGAATGGATGCGCTTGTTTTTGTGTGAACGCGCCCACTGACGAGTGCGTGCATGCCCTGTTGCTCCGACCATTACTGCGCTAGTTCAGGGTCAAATCCGGAGAGACCGGCTGAAACCATCAGGCAGGAAACATGACCACGCTCGCTGCAACACGCCCTCGTTCAAGCCTCTTTCGCCGCGCCGCCCTCGCGCTCGCAGCTGCATCGACACTCTTTGCGTCCGCCTGCGCAAGCATGGGGAACATGACGGGGGAGCCGCAGCAGTCCGCCGTCGGCCTCTACGAGATGCGGATCTACACCGCCGCTCCTGGCAAGAAGGCGGAGCTCGACGCGCGCTTCCGCGACCACACGATCGGCCTGTTCAAGAAGCATGGGATGACGCCGGTTGCTTTCTTCCACGCCTACACCGCGCCGGGCGCACCGGCCGATGACCGCCTGTTCTACATCATGGGCTACAAAGACCGCGCCGCGCGTGACGCCGCCTGGTCCGCTTTCGCGCAGGACCCAGAGTGGCAGAAGGTCTATGCGGAGAGCCAGAAGGAGGGATCGCTCACGGCCACGGGCGGCATCCAGAACATCTTCTTCAGCCCGGCAGAGTACTCGCCGAAGCTGAACCTCACGGCGTCTCCTGTGGCGCGGCATTTCGAGTATCGTACCTACACGGCGAACCCGGGCAAGCTCGAGAACATCCACGCACGCTTCCGCGATCACACGATGCGCATCTTCTCGCGCATCGGCATGACGAACTACCTCTACTGGCGCCCCGTCGCTGACCAGCCGGCACAGACCGACAAGATGATGTATCTGATGGCCTATCCGACGCCCGCAGCCCGCACCACGATGTGGCAAGCCTTCGGTGCCGACGAGGAGTGGAAGAAAGTCTCCGCCGAAAGCCAGGTCGGCGGCCAGCTGCTCAAGACCCCGGGCGGCGTGGTCTCGGTCCAGCTGACCCCGACCGACTACTCGCCGCTCCGCTAGGCAAACCGCCACCAATCCAGAGCCCCCGGCCCTCCGCCGGGGGCTTTTTTGCGGCCAGCGTTCGGGGTCGCGTCGACCACCCAAATTCTTTACCAGCATTAGGAATTCGGCCATTCCTGGATTCGTCAGGAATTGTCTCATTCCTAATTCCCGCTAACCAAGTCCCGCTGAACAGGCGGCCGGACCAACCCCTTGAAACTGGTTGCATATGCAACTATCCATCCGCCAACGCAGTATCCGAGGAGTTCGCAAATGATCGAAGTCCGTCCTTTCGCGACCCTTGGCGGCGCCAACCATGGCTGGCTCGACGCCCACCACCACTTTTCGTTCGCGGAATACTACGACCCCAAGCGCATGAGCTGGGGGAGGCTTCGCGTCTGGAATGACGACATGATCGCTCCCAAGTCCGGCTTTCCGCCGCACCCACACCGCGA
>JBMOGP010000432.1:0-3059 GCA_049318285.1 Hyphomonadaceae bacterium | reverse complement strand
GATCCCGCATGCTCGATCCGGAACCCCTCATGCAGTTCGAACTGCTCGGCCAGGGCCTCGCGCAGTTCCTGATCATCGTCGACCAGCAGGATCGTCTTGGCGGCTGTCATCTGCGGCATCTCCCGGCCCTGCATTCTGCGTGCATGGCTTATCAAGTGTAGGTACGATGCTCCAAGCAAGGAAGCCATCACGAACCAGATAGCGAGGCTGGCGACAGGCATGAGCGGCGCGTCCTTCATGGCCGATTCAACCGGCAGGCTGCGCTGGCCCGGCGGCGAGGCGCGCTGCGCGCTGGGCAGAAGCGGGGTTACGCCAGCAGAATCGAAGCGCGAGGGCGATGGTGCGAGCCCGCTGGGGGCCTGGCAGATGCGCGGCGCCTACTGGCGCCCCGATCGCCTCGCCCGGCCGGCGAGCGGCCTGCCAGTCGCGCCTCTGCTCGCCGAGGCGGGCTGGTGCGATGATCCGGCCGACGCCTCCTACAACCGGCCCGTGATCCTGCCCTGTGCGGCTGGCCACGAGAAGCTCTGGCGCGAGGACCATGTCTACGACCTCATCGTGGAGCTCGGTTACAACGACGACCCGGTGGTTCCCGGGAAGGGCAGCGCAATCTTCCTTCATGTGGCGCGCCCGGACTATTCGCCGACCGAGGGGTGTATCGCGTGTGGGCTGGACGACCTGCTCGCCTTGCTGGCGGCGGCGAAGCCGGGGGATGTGCTGGAGATCGCGCGCTAGCGGGGGGCGCCGGCTGGCGACACGACAAATCGACATCCAGCCCGCACACGGCTAGCAAGCGCGGATGAAGACCCGCACGCTCCTGTTTCTCGCCGGCGCCATTGTCGCATTGTCCCACCTCGCCAATGAGTGGGTGAGCCTCGCGCATCCCGGCGGCCTTGTCTGGAAAGCGGCCGGCATTGTCCTGCTCGGGCTCTACGCGCTGAGCCAGCGTGCCTGGCTGGCAGGCGCCGCCCTGCTGTTCTGCGCAGCGGGGGACGTGCTGCTGGAACTCGTCTTCGTCGCCGGCATGGGCGCCTTTGCGATCGGGCACATCTTTTACGTGCTGGCCTTCCTCGAATGGGGACGCATCCTGGGACCGAACAAGCGCGACCATCCCGTTGCCGTGCTTGTCGTCATCGTCTCGCTCCTCCTTCTTTCCTGGCTGCTGCCCGGCATGGGTGATCTCCTGATCCCGGCCCTGATCTATCAGGTGATCATCACGATGATGGTGGCGACAGCCTTTGTCGTGAAGGCGCCGATGCTGGCGCGCCTCGGCGCGGTGATCTTCATGATCTCCGACACCCTGATCGCCGCGGAGACGTTCGCGAACGTGGATGTCTTCCCCGGCGCAGTGTGGATCACCTATGCGGGCGCACAGATCATGATGGCCTGGGGCATGAGCAGGGTCGGGCCGTATCGGGACCGGGCGCTGAGGGAGAAGGCGGCGGCGGTCTAGTATCAGCGCCTGCGGCGAGGGGGCGCCGGCCTTTTCAGCTCCGCGCCCCGAACAAGGCCGATCCCACCCGCACGCTGGTCGCGCCGAACAGCACGGCGAGCTCGTAGTCTGCGCTCATGCCCATCGACAGTTTCGCCACGCCGTTGCGCGCGGCGATCTTCGCCAGCAACGCAAAGTGCGGACCTGCGGGTTCCTCGGCGGGCGGAATGCACATCAGACCCTCGATCGCAAAGCCATAGTCGCCTCGCATGGCTGCGATGAAGGCGTCGGCATCCTGTGGCGCGACGCCCGCCTTCTGATCTTCCTCGCCCGTGTTGACCTGCACATAGAGCCTCGGGGTGCGGCCGGCCTTCGCGCATGCATCCGCCAGCGCGCCCGCAAGCTTCGCCCGGTCAAGCGTCTCGATCACGTCGAACAGCGCGACGGCTTCCCTTGCCTTGTTTGACTGCAGCGGGCCGATCAGGCGCAGTTCGAGATCGCCGAACCCTGCGCGGCGCTTTTCCCAGCGCGCTTCGGCCTCCTGAACGCGGTTCTCGCCGAACACGCGCTGGCCTGTCGCCAGCATCGCTTCGATGCGATCGTCGGGCTGCGTCTTCGACACGGCCACCAGCGCGACGGATGCCGGATCGCGGCCCGCGCTCTTGGCGGCGGCCGCGATGCGGGCAAGAACATCGCTGCGGGCAGCCGCAATGCCGGGATCGGTGACGTCGTTCATGTCGGCCTCTCAAATGCACTCTTCCAAAGCGCAGGCAGCGATCCGCCGCAAGCTCGGGGCGGCTGCGCGCGCCGCAAAAGGCGCGAATGCCCGCAATGGCGAGGCGCTGCCCCGCGCTTTCTTCGTGACAGACCCGGCGCGCACGCCGGATCCACTCGCCATTGTTGGGCGCCTGCCGCGTGGCATGGGGGTGATCTGGCGACATTACGGGGAGGCAGAGCGCCTCGCGACGGGGCTTGCCCTGGCGCAGCTCTGCCGACGGCGCGGACTGATCCTGCTTGTTTCGGCGGACCCGGCGCTCGCGACAAGGATCGGGGCGAGCGGCGTGCACTGGCCCGAACGCCTGCTGCGGGGCGTCCGTCCCCGCGCCAGGGGCATGATCGAGACGGCAGCTGCCCATTCACGCGCCGCCATTGCACGCGCGAAGCGGATTGGAATTGACGCCGTGATGGTCTCGACGGTCTTTCCCAGTCGAAGCCCGACAGCTGGTCCAGCGATGGGCGCGCTGCGCTTCCGCAGGCTCACGCACGCGGCGCCGCTGCCAGTCTACGCCCTTGGGGGGATCAATGCGATCAATGCAGCAGGCGCGATGCGCCATGCGGCAGGATGGGCGGCGATCGATAGCGTGATGGCGGGTTGGGGTAAGCGCTAGAACGAGAAAGCGGACTCGATGCGCACGGAGGCTTCCGAGCCTTGCCTCCCGAAGCGGGTGGCCGGATCAGACAGCGATTCGGCAAGCGAGTTGCCCTTCACGGTAACGCCGCCACCGAGGCGGAAGCGCGGCGTGACCTGATAGGTAACGCCCGCGGTGACTTCCTCGCGCGGGAAAAGCTGGCTGGGCAGTGCGTTGGGCGAGCGGCTGGTGAGGTCGAGGGTGACATCCCAGTTGTTCGC
>JBMOGP010000431.1:0-3066 GCA_049318285.1 Hyphomonadaceae bacterium | reverse complement strand
GCTTCGAGATCTCGCAGTTGCGCCTCGGGCCGGGCCGCATCCACCACTGCATGCGCACGATCGGCAAGGCGGAGGCGGCGCTGGAGATGATGATCAGGCGCGGCCTTTCGCGCGAAGCGTTCGGCCAGCCGCTGATCAAGCTTGGCAAGAACCCGGAAGTCGTATCGCGCGCGCGCTATGACATCGAGCAGATGCGCCTGATGGTGCTGAAGGCGGCGAAGGCGATGGACGTGCTGGGCAACAAGGAAGCGCGCGTCTGGGTATCGATGGTGAAGTCGATGATCCCGGAGATCACCTGCCGCATCATCGATGAAGCGATCCAGGTGCATGGCGCGACCGGAATCTCGCAATGGACGCCGCTTGCGGAACTCTATGCCGACGTCCGCCACCTGCGTTTTGCGGATGGTCCCGATGAGGTGCACCACATGGTGGTCAGCCGTGCGGAGATCAGGAAATACGAGCCGGGGCGGAATGCGCCGTAGGCGTCAGGGGTCCAGAGCCGCTCGCAACGCAGCGGGATTGTAGAGGGATCGCTCTTCCTCCCGGACCAGCGCGACGCCGAGCTGCGCCAACTGGCCGGACAGGTCTGGCGCTGAGCGGCCGGCGCGGATCCTGTCGGCGGCTTGCGCTAAAAGGGCGCTGAGCGCTTCGAGCTGCGCCCTCGCCTCGCCTTTGCCGGTGAAGCGCTCATGCAGACGCTCGAGGCGTTCACGGGCGGCACGGATGTAGAAGAGCTTCACGTCGGCGGACGCTTCCTCGCGCCTCAGGATCGTGGAGGCAGAGATCACGGCAGCATAGTCGCCGGCATAGTCCGCCTGCACGGTCGCGGACGGATCGAGGCAATGGGCGACATCGAGGCTGTCGAGATAGGCGAGGACGGCCTCGAACACATAGGCCGGAGGCGGCTGTCCATCGAACTCCTCGACGATAAGGCCGCGCATCTTGTCTTCGAACTGTTTCGACTTTCGATCGCTGATCTGGCCGCCGCTGCGCGTGGCGAGGTCCGGGATTGGCACAGGATCGAATGCCGCGTTGCCGCGCACTTTCGAAAAGAGGCTGGAGGTGACGTCCGCTGTGCCGGGAGCGCCGGAGACGCCGGCGATGAAGAAGTCCGCATTGCCGCGACCATTGATGTGGCAGGATGCGCACGACAGCCCCGTCCGTGCGGCTGCCCCACCGAGCAGGGCGGGCGATTCGAATGCGATGCGGCCGAGCGTGAGTTCAAGGGTCTGTGCAGTTGGCTGTTTCGGCGCCGCAGGCGCGCATGCGATCGGCGCAGCGGTTAGCGCCTTTACCGCGTCGGATTGGGGGGCGATCCAGCGCAGGGCGCGCAGGCTGTCGGACGTGACGGGCGCTTTTGCTTCAGGCGCGCTTGCGCATGCCGCCAGCGCGAAGGCCAGGCCGACGACGACAAATCTCAGGATCTCGCTCCGTCGATCCAGCGGCGGAGCTCCTCGGCTTCCTCGCAACCGAACTTGCAGATGCGATCGAGCTTGACCAGCTGGGCGTTTGCTTTCGCGAGCTGGCCGGTCTCGACATAGTATTCGCCGAGATACTCGTTTGCACCCCTGTGTTCGGGATCGAGCTTCAGCGCCGCCGAATAGTAGCTGATCGCCACGTCGTAATTGCTGAGCTTGCGGTTGGCGAAGCCCTGATAGGTGAGCACGTCGGGGTGCGGACCGAGGGCGACGCCTGCGGCGCGCAGCGACCAGAGCGCGTCCTCATAGCGGCCCTCATTGATGAGCCCGGCGGCCTGAAGATAGGCGGCATCGCCATCGTTGGCGGAGGCCAAGTGCGTCATGGCGCCGGAGAGCTGCATCGGGGCGGACGGGTTGGCGATCGCTGCATCGACCTGTGCGATAGCAGCGTTGATGTTCGCGGCCTCGGCGCAGGCGCCGGCGCATTTCGCCTTGAGCGCTTCAAGCGCCGTCTTCTGTTCGGCCGCCTTGCCGGCGTCCCCCTGCCTTGCTTCGACCGCGCCGAGCCAGCCGCGCGCCATTGCGTGGTTGGCGTCGTACTTGACGGCATTGCGAAGATACTTGCGGGCGTTGCCGAAATCCTGCTGCCCGATCTGCGCCAGGCCCATCATGAAGTTGGCGTTCGCGTCCTTGCCCGCCACATCAAGCACATCGTCGAAGGCTTTCTCGGCCTGCTTGTAGTTCTGCGCCTTCAGGAATTCGAGGCCCTGCGAATAGCGCCTGGCGGGATCGGCCGGCGAGCCGGACGCGGAGGGGCCGCTACTTCCGCCTCCCCCGCCCGATCCCCCTCCGCCAGCGGCAAGCGCCGGCGTCTGGGCCAGGAGGGCGATCACGGCAGTGGCGATCACGAGAATGCGGCTGGATTTCATGGGGCGTCCTCCCATCTGGAGATGCGGAGCCTACACCTGTCGCGATCCCTGAGCACGCAGAAAAGCGCCGGCGGAGGTGACGTCAACGTAAACTAGTCCTCGCCCTGCAGCGCGAAGATGGTCGTAACGAGTTCGATGATGGTCATCGTCTGCATGCCATTGGCCTCGTGGTCAGGAGCGCCGGCGCGATCACGGATGGCGATGGTGAGTTCGTCGTCCTCCAGCTTTGCGTTGCGCAAGGCTTCTCTGGCTGAAGCCTTCAGGAACGCCCTGATCGACGCCGGGTCGCCGCCGGTGATGACCGGGTCCTTCTCGGGGACCTCGCGTAGCGTCACCCTCGTATGTTTCGCCGCCAGTGCTGCAAAGCTTTCGCGCTCAAGCGGCGGCAGCAGGAAAAAGGCGGCGCCTTTCCTCAGCGCCAGCATCACATGATAACGGCCGCGCTCACTGTCCTCGCCGTCATCGGCCTGCAGCAGAAACAGATCGTCGTCCATCGCGACCGGGGCGAACCGGGTTGGCTCCTCCGCTTCCTCATCGATCATGATGGGGTGGGTGCGCGTCGCGCTGTCCCAGCCAATCCGCTGACACCCTTCGGCCGACCTGACCATGTAGGGCGGGCTGCTTGCGGTGGCCTCGCAATAATCGCCGGGTGCAATCACGGGGCGGGACGGACGATCGGCCATTGGGGCAAGATCGATGTCGGACCGGTAAGCACAGCC
>JBMOGP010000430.1:0-3086 GCA_049318285.1 Hyphomonadaceae bacterium | reverse complement strand
GCGCTGCAGGCGGAGAAGAGCGTCGAAGGCGTGATGCTGTATCTTGCCGCGTTGCGGGTCGGCGCCGTCTTCCTGCCGCTCAATTCGGCATACACGCCGAGCGAGGTTGCCTACTTCCTGGCTGATGCAGAACCGCGCGTCCTCGTCACCGACCCGAAGGCGTATGCCGCCAAGAGCCGGGGGGCTGCGCCAGTGACGGTCGCTGTTCCACGCGGCGCGAACGATCTGGCGTCGATCATCTACACGAGCGGGACGACGGGGCGCTCGAAGGGGGCAATGCTGAGCCACGGGAATCTCGCGTCCAACGCTGTGGCGCTGCACAAGGCGTGGGGGTTTACGCCGGACGATGTGCTGCTGCATGCGCTGCCGGTGTTTCACGTGCATGGGCTGTTCGTGGCGTTGCACTGCGCGTTTCTTTCCGGCTGCACGATGATGTGGCTGCCCAAGTTTTCCGATGCCGAAGTCATGTCCGCCCTGAAGCGCTCGAGCGTGATGATGGGCGTACCGACTTTCTACACGCGCCTGCTTGCCAGTGAGGACTTCACGCGTGAGGCGGCGCAGAATGTGAGGCTGTTCATCTCGGGTTCTGCGCCATTGCTGCCGACCACGTTCGAGGCGTTCGAACAGCGAACAGGACAGCGCATCCTCGAGCGTTACGGCATGAGCGAGGCCGTGATCATCACCAGCAATCCGCTTGAGGGTGAACGCATTGCAGGTTCGGTGGGTCATCCTCTGCCCGGCGTGGAGTTGCGCATAGGGGGCGGGGAGGAGACCGGCGTCATCGAGATCAAGGGGCCGAGCGTATTCTCCGCGTATTGGCGCATGCCGGAAAAGACAGCTGAGGAGTTCACGCAGGACGGCTTCTTCATCACGGGCGATGTGGGGCGGCAGGAAGCGGACGGGCGCGTCTGGATTTCGGGGCGTGCGAAAGACCTGATCATCTCGGGTGGCTACAACGTCTATCCGAAGGAGATCGAGCTGGTGCTCGACGAGATGGCTGGCGTGGTCGAGAGCGCAGTGATCGGCCTGCCGCATCGCGATTTCGGTGAAGGGGTTGTGGCGGTTGTGATCGGGGACGGGGATGAGGCGGCGATGATTGCCGCCTGCCGCGGGAAGCTGGCGGCGTTCAAGACGCCCAAGCGCATCGTGTTCGTGCAGGACCTGCCGCGGAATGCGATGGGCAAGGTGCAGAAGAATGTGCTGCGGGAGCGGTATGCCGGACTGTTCGACGACCGCTGAGGCTTCAGCGCCCTATAGCAAAGGCCCGGTTGAGGGCGAGTTGGGCGGGTCGCTCTTCTCCGCTGTCGAACGGATGCGCACCGAGCGGATGTCCATCACGCGGTGCTTGTCCGGCGTCACCGGGCGGATGCCGAGATAGTCATAGCCTTCCTCGCGGCCGCGCTCCGGCGTGTGGAATGTCAGGGTGTAAGGCTGGAATTCGCGGGTCAGGTCGAACTGGCGCCAGCCGCTCTGGCCATCGAGCTTGGCGAAATAGTTCGCCTCGAACTGGCTTGCGGCAAAATCGCCCACCGAGCGTGCTTCGATCACCACCTCGATCGGTCGGGATTCCAGCGCGTATTCGAGATCCTCGGCCAGGGTAAGGTGCGTGCCGAGGCGGGGGTCCGCATAGTCGGCGACGGCCCGGTCGATGCGCAGGAGGGTCTCGCCGCCCTCCGGACGCATCAGGTCGAGCGTGGCCCCGCGGGTCTCGCCGACGATGAAGCGGTTCAGCTCCGCGCCGGCAATCGTGACGTCCAGGGCATTGCGCCCGCCGCCGCTCACCGGCCCGCTGGGCAGGCGCTCGGCAAATGGCTCGAGGGCCACGAAGACGAAGGCCGCGGCCACAGCGGCTGAAACGGGGAAAAACAGCAAGTCGCGCATGACCCTGCTTACGCTGTCGCTTAAGCGCCCGTAAATCCTCCCGAAGCAGGGTCGCCCCCTCCCACGATTTCGCAATCGACCTTCGAGCCCCGATATGTCCCCGTCAGCCTATCCAGATCCAGACCGGCTGCGGGCGGCCAATATCAACCCGGCGACCGGCCTCGCGACGGACTATCTCAACCATTACAACGAAGTAGCCATGCTGATCGCCGCGATCGCGGACATGCCGGAGATGAGCGGTGTGATTCTCGACTGGCGGCCGGTTGACTATCCCACTCATTTCCAGCGCTCCCGCTTTGGCGAGAAGGGGCTCGCGATTGCGGCCTGGGTGCTTGCCGGGCGCGAGGTGAAAAGACAGTTCCGCCTCGCCTGTGAGGATGTGGAGTTGTCCATCAGCGCGGTCCAGCGCAGGCTTTTGTCGGCGCCGGACCAGGCTGCCGAGATCGCAGCCGAAGCCGGCGCGATCTTCGAGGGCATCGCGCGGGTCGGCGCCGTCATCAATGGCGGCAAGGCGGCCTGGCTGCCCCAGCAATCGGCAGCCCAGGACCTGGTGGACTCGCTCTTCGACTGACGCCGCGTTGAAGCCTCCAGCAAGAGGATCGCGCGATTGTCGCCCCCCCGAAGGTCGCGGTTTCGATCACCCGTGAGGACAAGCCATCGGGCGGCCGCTATCGCGCCCGCGTTGAGCGCAAGCCCGGCGCAGAGATGATGGTCTCGAAAGCGGGCGGGAGGATCCCGGTCATCGACCATACCGGCATGCCCGATCAACTTGGCGGCATGGGCGTTGGCAAGGCGCTGGTCGAACACATGGTGCATCATGTTCGGGTGCGTGGGCTAAAGGGCTGTGTCGCCGGGCCCGTGCGCCAGCGCGAGGCTGCGCAGGCATCCCGAATGGCAGGCTGTACCCAAGGATCCGTTCTAGGGCCGCATGCCGTTCGCACGCGGGCCGGTCTTCAGGACGCGGTAGGCATGCCGCACGAAGTCCGCCACCAGCGGGCGGGTGTCGCGCGGGTCAATGATCTCTTCGGCGATGAAGGCCTCGGCCGTGCGGAATGGCGAGCGCATGGCTTCGAACCTGGCATAGAGCGCCTTCAGCTCCGCCTCCGGATCGGCGGAGGCTTCGAGCTGGCGCTTGTAGGCCGCTTCGATTCCGCCGGCCATTGGCAGGGAGCCCCAGTCGCCTGAGGGCCAGCAATAGCGCCAGC
>JBMOGP010000429.1:0-3099 GCA_049318285.1 Hyphomonadaceae bacterium | reverse complement strand
AGACAAACGTCCCGTCCGAAAACACCGCGGAGTTCAGCGTCGCGAAGAAGTTGTCCGTCACGGGCACGACGCTGCCGAGGTATTTCTTGATCAGGTCCGGATATTCCCGGATCGCCTCGGAGATCGACATGAAGATCACGCCAGCCTTCATCAGCTCGGCGCGGAAGGTGGTCGCAACACTTACGCTGTCGAAGACCGCGTCGACGGCAACACGGGGCGTCTCGCGCGCCGCTGCCGCCGTCTCCATCGCGCCTTCGACACCGAGCAGCACCTCCTGCTCCTTCAGCGGAATGCCGAGCTTTGTATAGGTGTCGAGAATCTCCTGCGGCACATCCGCGATAGACTTGTACTTCGCGCCGCCCTTTGGCTCCGCGTAGTAGTGCGCGTCCTGATAATCGATCTTCGGATAGCCGATCATCGCCCAGGTCGGCTCGATCATTTCCTTCCACCGCTGGAAGGCCTCGAGCCGCCACTGAAGCATCCACTCCGGCTCTTCCTTCTTCGCCGAGATGTAGCGGACGGTCTCTTCGCTCAGCCCCTTGGGCGCAAGCTCCATCTCGATGTCGGTGACGAAGCCTTCGGCGTACTTGTCTGACTCAAGTTCGCGTGCGGCATCTACCGTCCCGCGGTCAATGCTGTCCTTAACAAGGTCGCGTCCGTCGCTCATGCCTGCTCCGCAAGACCATAGATCGGAGCAATACGCGGCGCCGGCGCGAGGTCCACAGTTACTGGCAGGCGCAGGTAGCCTGGACGTTCAAATCCATCGAGCCGCGCCCGATGCGCCGGCGGGTCGTCGGATTCATGCACGTGCGCTTCGACAACCGGGCCTTCCAGGTCCAGCACAAGGCCTGGATCGCCAGGCGCCGCGCCCCACCCCTCCGGCACAAGGCGGCCGCGCAAAGTGCCGAGCATCCACCTGCCAGCAATCGTGGCGATCTGCCCATGGTTCTCCTGGCCCGGAGCGAGCGTGCCATAGACTGCAAGCGCGGTGCTGGCCTCACTGCTCGCTGCATCAGGCATTTGCGTCAGCATTCGAATTCACCAGTTGCGGACGCGCTCGCGCGACCATCTTGATCCAGGCCTCAGCTAGAGCCTCAAATTCACCCGGGGTCGAGCTCCATCCGAAGCTCGCCCGGATGGACGACCGAGCGGCGGCATCGCTGAGCCCCATGGCGGTCAACACACGGCTGGGCTTCACCTTGCCCGACGAACAGGCAGAGCCGGCAGAAAGCGCAAAGCCGGCCAGATCGAGCCCCATTATCTGGGTTTCCGAAGGCAGACCTTCAATGCCAAAACAGGAAACACCCGCAACACGTGGCGCTGTGGCGCCGTGAACCTGCAAGGTCTGCGCAACCGCTTTCAGCCGCAACTCCATCCGGTCGCGATGGGACCCGAGCGCGCGATAGCCAGCAATGCCATGCAACGCGGCTTCCAAAGCGGCGCCAAATCCGACAACCCCGGCGACATTCTCTGTTCCGGCGCGGCGCCCGAACTCCTGGCCGCCGCCGGTCTGAACCGCGCGAAACGGCGCGCCCGGCTTCACGAACAGTGCGCCCACGCCATGTGGTCCGCCGATCTTGTGCGCCGACAGAGAAAGATAATCGACGTCGAGGTCGATGATCGACACGTCGATCTTGCCCAGAGCCTGGATCGCATCGCAGTGGATCAACCCGCCCGCTGCGTGAACGATCCCGGCAGCCTCCATGACCGGCTGGATCACGCCGGTTTCGTTGTTGACCAGCATCAGCGAGACGAGAGGTTGCAAGCCCTGCCTCACCGTCCTTGCCACATCTGCTTTCAATGAATCCAAATCGACAACGCCGTCAGCCCCGACAAACCAGGTGTGGTGGCCGTCCCGCGAGGCGTGGCTTACGACCGCATCGTGCTCGATCGGCGAGATCAACAGGCTAACATTCCCAAACAAGAACGCGGCGCGCAGCGGCGCACCTACCGCCTCCGTCCCCCCACCTGTAAAGACGATATCGTCCCGACACGCGCCGATTGCCGCAGCGACGGTCTCGCGAGCGCCCTCCACCAGCGTCCGCGTCTTCCGGCCCTCAGCATGAACGGACGACGGATTGCCCGTCAGGTCCAACACGGAGGATATCGCCGCTTTCGCTTCAGAGCGAAGGGGCGCTGTCGCATTGTAATCTGCATAGATCCGGCGCGCGGGGGTCATGCCCCGGCTTCTACGCCAATTCGGCTCAGGCCGACAGGCTTTGCCGTTCCTCGGCTGCGTCCAACCCGAACGCACGCTTGTAGGTCCCGGCAAGCAGGTCAGCGAGGGTGACACGCTCAAGGAACCGCTCGATGTGGGCATCAAGCGCGTCCCACAGACCGGCCGCGGGGCCTTCCGACCAGTCACGGGACCCGGCTTCGGTGCTGGCGCCCGGGTCATCGACTGCCTGGAATACCTGCCCGACTGTGATTTCACCCGCAGGGCGCTGCAGCCTATAGCCGCCGCCCGGGCCACGGGAGGCAGCGACTAGCCCAGCCCGTCGCAACATGGCGAACAGTTGTTCGAGATAGGAGAGCGAAATCCGTTGCCTCACGGCGACGTCGGCAAGCGAAACCGGCCTGGCGCCGGCATTTCCAGCCACGTCCAGAACTGCGACAATCGCGTACCTGCCCTTGGAACTCATGCGCATGCGAGCACCTGATCTGGTGGGACCGCTAATACGGCCTCGAGGGTGTTACGCTGCGCCAACGCGCGCGGATCACACGAAATACTTGAAACCCGGACCCGAAATAGTGTTTGTCGGCCACCTCGGGCGCACCACTTCCCTCAGCACCGCCTGATGCAGATATCGTGAGCAAGTCATGGGCGAACTGATTATCTCGGGTCCAGCAGGGCGGATCGAGGCCCGCTATGCGCAGGCCCCGGGCGAGAATCCGCCTATTGCTCTGATTCTGCATCCGCACCCGAAGGCTGGGGGCACGATGCAGGACCCGGTGACGATCACCCTGTTCGAAATGTTCGCGGCGCATGGCTTCTCGACCATGCGATTCAACTTTCGTGGTGTTGGCCGCTCGCAGGGGCAGTTCGACGCAGGCGTCGCGGAGCTTTCCGACGCTGCCTACGTGCTCGATCACCTCGAG
>JBMOGP010000428.1:0-3101 GCA_049318285.1 Hyphomonadaceae bacterium | reverse complement strand
CGCCTCGCACAGCTTGCACGCGATGCAGCGTTCTTCCCCGTTGGGATAGCGGCGCAGCGCATGTTCGCCGCGGAACCGCGGGCTCAGCGGCCCCTTCTCGAACGGATAGTTCACCGTCGCCTTGCGCTTGAAGAACTGGCGCATGGCGAGAAAGAACGCCCCGATGAAGTCCGTCAGAAGTGCGCCGCGAATGGCCTGCCCGATTGACATGACTTACCTCGCCCCGCTGCGGTATTCGGGCCAGCTGATGCGACCGTCATTGTTGGCGTCGAGACCCACCGGCAGCGTCACCGCCGCAAGTTCCGACGCTTCAAGATACCCGCTCTTGTCCGGATCCAGCACATCGAAGTCCGGCCGCCCCTGCGCATTCATGAACGTCGCGTAGCCGCCGATCAGCACCACAGCCACCAGCGACGTCGGCAGGAAGATCTTCCAGCCCAGCCGCATCAGCTGGTCATAACGATAACGCGGCACGATCGCCTTCACCATTGCGAACAGGAAGAAGAAGAACGTCACCTTGACCATGAAGACGAGCAGGCCGCCGAGGCTGAGCAGCCAGTCGGGCAGATTCTCCGTTCCCGGGATCGGGATCGGCATGTGCCAGCCGCCGAAGAAAAGGATGGTCAGCATCGCGCACATCAGCACGATGGAGACGTACTCCCCGATCATGAACATCAGGTACGGCGAAGATGAGTACTCGACCTGGTAACCGGCCACGAGTTCCGACTCCGCTTCCGGCAGGTCGAACGGCGGGCGGTTCGTCTCGGCTAGAGCCGAGATGAAAAAGATCACGAACATCGGGAACATGACGAAGATCGTGGGGAATGCGAAAGCGTGCCAGTTCCAGATGCCACCGTCCTGGTTCGCCACCACATCGCTGAGGTTCAGCGAGCCGACCAGCAGCAAGACCGTGACGATCACGAAGCCGATCGATACCTCGTACGACACCATCTGCGCCGCAGAGCGAAGGCCGCCAAGGAACGGGTACTTCGAGTTCGACGCCCAGCCGCCCATGATGATGCCGTAGACGCCAAGCGACGAGATCGCGAACAGGTACAACACGCCGACATTAAGATCGGCCACCACCCACCCGGGCGCGACCGGAATGACGGCCCAGCCAACAAGCGCCAGCGTAAGCGTGATGATCGGCGCCAGCAGAAACACCGTCTTGTTGGCGCCGGCCGGAATGACGATCTCTTTCAGGATAAACTTCAGAAGGTCTGCGAACGATTGCAGCAGCCCAAACGGCCCCACCACGTTCGGTCCCTTGCGCATCTGCACAGCGGCCCAGACCTTGCGGTCGAACAGCAGCAGGAAGGCAATGCACACCAGCATGATCAGGACGAGCGCAAGGATCTGCGCCACCGCGAGCAGGATCGCGATCACCAGGTCGTTGCCGCTGATCTCGAGGAGCTTTTCCATGGCTGCCCCTACTCCGCCGCAACGGCGGGGCTGACGCCCGCAGCAAGTTCAGCACATTCCGCCATGGTGCGCGAAGCCCGCGCGATCGGATTGGTCAGATGGAAGGCGCGGATCGGCGCGCTGAAGGGGGCGGATGTCATCTGTCCGGCCGCTCCATATGGCGGAGAAACCGACTCGCTGTGCCGGCCCGGCGCGTAGTCGAGGCCCAGGAAGATCGGATGATCCTTGCCAAGCTTCTCGCGCAGCTGCGCCAGCGAGTCATAAGGCAGGGTCTTGCCGACATAGGCTGACAGCGCCCGCACGATGGCCCAGTCTTCGCGCGCATCGCCCTTCGGCGACACGGCGCGCTGGGTCCGCTGCACCCGACCTTCGGTGTTGACATAGGTCGCCGACTTCTCTGTGTAGGCTGCAGCCGGCAGGATCACATCCGCCCGATGAGCGCCATTGTCGCCATGGCTGCCGATATAGATGACGTTCGCATTGCCGAGCTTCGTCGTATCCATTTCGTCTGCGCCCAGCAGCAGCACAGTCTTGATGGCGCCCGACTGCGCGCCTGCGATGATCCCGGCCACATCCTTGCCACCAGCCGATGGCAGGAAGCCGAGATCGAGCCCGCCGACGCGCCCCGCCGCCGTATGAAGCACGTTGAAACCGTTCCAGTCGTCCTTGAACGCGCCGACCGCATTCGCAAGCGACGAGACGGCATGCAGCACGGCCCCGCCATCGCCACGCATGAACGCGCCCTGTCCGACAATGATAAGCGGACGCTTGGCGTTGGAGAGCGCGTCGAACACCGGATGCCCGCCCTTGATCTCGCCAAGCGCGCCCGGACCAGCGCCGACATACTGATAGTCAAATGTCAGATCGACGCGCTCGCCGACGACGGCCACCGGAACCATACGCAGCCACGCCCGGCGCAGGCGCGCATTCAGCACAGCCGCTTCCTTGCGCGGATTCACGCCGATCAGCAGGATCGCATCTGCCTCGTCAACGCCCATCAACGTCGAGTTGAACAGATAGCTCTCGCGCGGCAGCTTCGACCCGTCGGCCGCAAGGCCCAGCTTCACACCGTCCTGCCTGCAGTCGATCGACTTCACACCCAGCGACGTCGAGAGGTCCAGCATCGCCTTCATGCTCTCGGCGTCTGCAAGGTCGCCAGCGATCACCCCGATCGTGTCTCCAGGAACCGTCAGCATCTCAGCCGCGCGCTTCAGCGCATCGTCCCACGTGGCGGCCTTCAGCGCGCCATTGTCCCGTACATAAGGCTTGTCGAGCCGCTGGCGGCCAAGGCCGTCCCACACGAACCGCGTCTTGTCCGAAATCCACTCCTCGTTGACCTCTTCATTGACGCGCGGAAGGATACGCATCACCGACGGCCCACGCGCATCGATGCGGATCGCCGATCCCAGAGCATCCATCACGTCGATGCTCTCGGTCTTGCGCAGCTCCCAAGGACGCGCATTGAACGCATACGGCTTTGAGGTCAGCGCGCCCACCGGGCACAGGTCGATCACATTGCCCGACAGCTCGGATGTCAGCGACTTCTCGAGATAGGTGGTGATCTCGGCATCCTCGCCACGATTGGCGAGACCGATCTCGTCCACGCCCGCCACTTCCGACGCAAAGCGGACGCAACGCGTGCACTGGATGCACCGCGTCATGATCGTCTTGACCAGCGG
>JBMOGP010000427.1:0-3113 GCA_049318285.1 Hyphomonadaceae bacterium | reverse complement strand
GCACGAAATAGGTCAGCCGCTCCAGCGCCGCCCAGCCATCCTCGGCCAGCAGCTTCAGGCGGCGCAGGAAGCCACCCAGAGCGATGAGCGAGAATACAGGTATGAGCGACAGGACGACATCCAGCATGGCCGGGTTCTGACAGAATCCCCTCCGGCGTGCGAGGGCCTTCGCCTGACATACGCAAGTACGAATATCGCGGTGGCGCTGGTTGGCTCCGATGATCGTGTCATCACGGGGATTGGACCATTGGAGGGGACGGGCGATGCGGAGGTACTCCGACTGCGTGATCGCGGCGCTGATGGCGGCGACGCCGGCCTCAGCAGATGAGGTTTGGAAAACCGACCTCGGCGAGATCATGTGGGGAACCGATGACGACGGGGGCGCGAACTTCAGCATCGACACGGGCAGGCTTGTCTGCTTCTGCATCGAAGGCCTGCAGCCGAACGGGTCGGTCCGGATGGCACGCGCAGCAGGACCCGGGGCCGCGTCTCCCTGACCTTCGTGGACAAGGAATTCCCGAGCGACTGGACCGCGTTGACAGGCGCGTGCATGGGTGAACCTCACGAGGTCATGACCGGCCGTGCGGTGACGAGCTAACGCCGCTCGCTTTTCCTCTCGCTTGGCCGTGCTACGCTCAGCGTGAAGCGCTTGCCAGCAGGGTGCCATGACGGACAATCAGCGCGTAACGGACGTCGAACAGGATCCGCTCGGCCGCGCAGCGCGGATAGGCCTCTGGCTCGGACCAACCCTGGCGATCGGCGCGCTGATGCTGCCGCTTGCCGGGCTGGCATGGAAAGCCCATCTGGTGCTGGCCCTGCTCGTCCTGATGGCGACCTGGTGGATCACCGAGGCCCTGCCTCTTGCTGTAACGGCGCTTCTTCCGATTATCGCCATCCCGTTGATCGGGATCGAGGTCAGCATCAACCCGCGCGGCCAGCTCATATGCGCAACTGAAGGACTGTGCCGCGACGCTGGGGCGGCAACGCCGGAATTCATCCGCACGTTGGGGCTCGGCGACCTCGGAGCCTACTACTCCAGTCCGATCGTGCTGCTCTATATTGGCGGATTCCTTCTCGGCATTGCGATCGAACGGTGCGGACTGTCGACGCGGATCGCCTTCGGGCTCGTGGCGCGCGGGGGCGCAAGGCCCGGCCTGATGCTCGCTGGTTTCATCGTGGCGGCGGCTTTCCTGTCGATGTGGATCTCAAACACATCCACATCTCTTATCCTGACGCCGCTGGCGCTGTCTGTCGCAGCCGGAGCGGCGGTCAACGGACAAGAGAACCCCAGATTCGCTACAGCACTGGTGCTGGCTATCGCTTACGCCGCCACGATCGGTGGACTGGCGACGCCGATTGGCACGCCTACCAACGGCATCGCGCTGACCCAGCTGCGGCTGGAGGGCATCGAAGTGTCCTTCGGACAGTGGATGGCTGTCGGGGTGCCTGTCGTCATCGTCCTGCTTCCGATGGTCTGGCTCATCCTGTCGCGCGGCCTGGAGATGGACGCCAAGGGCGTCGCCGGCGCCCAGGCGCGCGTCCGCCAGGAGCTGGAAAAACTCGGCTCGCTGACAACGCCCGAAGCGCGGACCGCCATTATCTTCTTCCTCATCGCCGGACTATGGATGGCTTCGACCCTGATCGCGGACGGGATCGGCACCGTACTGCTTGCGGGTGGACGCATCGACAGCGGACATGTCGATACGATCATCGCGACGGTCGGCGCCCTGCTCCTGTTCATCGTCCCATCAGGCGGCGGCAGCAGGCGCCCGCTCCTGACATGGGCGGATGCGCAGAAAATCCCATGGGGCATCCTGCTGCTGTTCGGCGGCGGGCTTGCGCTGGCGGCGGCGGCTGATCTTTCGGGTCTGTCCCCTTTTCTCGCAAGCGGCCTTAACGGCCTTACCGAGATGGACCCGGTCATCGTGATCCTGCTGATCGGGTTGCTCGTCATCGTGATCACGGAATTCGCCTCCAACATCGCGACGATCTCGTTGATGGGCCCGGTGTTGCTTTCCGTTGCGGCCAGCCATCCCTCCCTGGGGGCTGCGTCCTTCATCGTACCCGCCGCAATGGCGGCCTCTATGGGCTTCGCCATGCCGGTTGGGTCGGGATCCAACGCTATCGCCTACGGCACCGGCAAGGTGAAGCAGGCGGACATGATCCGGCGTGGCCTGGTCATGAACGCCTGCGCGCTTGTCGTGCTGACGATCGCAGGGGTGACCCTTGCACCGCTCATTCTCGGTGGCGCTGGTGGCGGTTAACACCCGTTAACCAGATTCATTGCAGATTCTCATGTTGGAGGATCTGCCCGCCATGCAGGCGTTCGATCTCATCGTCATCGGGTCCGGACCCGCAGGCAGGCGCGCAGCCGTGCAGGCCGCGAAGCTCAAGAAGTCCGTCCTCGTGGTCGAGAAGGGCCAGCGCGTCGGCGGTGTCTGCGTGCACACGGGCACTATCCCGTCCAAGACGTTGCGCGAGACCGTGCTGAATCTGTCAGGCTGGCGCGAGCGCGGCGTCTACGGCCGCTCCCACCGCAACAAACAAAGCATCACGGCGGAAGACCTGCGCCAGCGCCTGGCCATCACCCTTGACCACGAAGTCGAAGTTCTCGAGCACCAGTTCGCCCGGAACGGCGTGGAATTGGTCACGGGCGAAGCACACTTCATCGACCCGTTGCACATCGAGGTCGTCTCGCCAACCAGCGCAAGGCGTTTCACGGCGGGGCGCTTCATCCTCGCCGTTGGCACCGAGCCCTATCGCCCGCCTTATATCCCCTTCGACGGCGACGCCATCGTCGACCCCGACGAGATCCTCGCGCTGAAGCGCCTGCCCCGCTCCCTCGCCGTGATCGGCGGCGGCGTCATCGGCATAGAATACGCCACCATCTTCTCCGCGCTCGACGTCAAGGTGACGGTGATCGAGCCCGGCGAAGCGATCTTCCCCTTCATCGACCGTGAACTGGTCGACGAATTCATCCACGACCTGCGCGACCGCGGCATGAGCCTGCGCCTGCAGAGCCGCGTGAAGCGCGTCAGCCGCCAAGGGCCTGATGCCTGCCTGATCGAACTGGAAGACTCGCGCCAGATCTGGAGCGAGATGGTGCTGTTCGC
>JBMOGP010000426.1:0-3134 GCA_049318285.1 Hyphomonadaceae bacterium | reverse complement strand
GGGACGGACGTTCTGCTGATGGTGCATCCACCCGCGATGGATGCATGGCAGAGCTATGTGATCGAGCAGTTCCTGCTCAACTCCGGCGCGGCGATGATCGCGATCGATCCGGTGTCGCGCGCAGCGCTCGTGCAGCAGGGCGGGGCGCCAGTGGCCTCTTCGCTGGGACGGATCTCGCAGATGCTGGGCCTCACGGAATCTCCCGAGGCCGTCGCAGATTCGACGATGGCCTTGCCGGTGAATGTCGACATCGGCGGTGGGCGGACGATGCAGGTCGGCCAGCCGCTCTTCCTCGGACCGCCCCCGGCGCTGATGTCACGCGAGGATGTGATCACGGCCGACCTGTCGCGGCCGGTCAATTTCGGCGCGCCGGGACGGCTGATCGTGGCGCCGCCCGCTGGCGTGACATTCGAGCCGCTGGTGTCGACCAGCCGCGAGGCCGCGCTGCTGAGCGGCGAGATGGCGGCGCGTGATCCCGGGCCGCGGCAGGTGCTCGAGGCCTATCAGCCGTCCGGCGAGGCGCAGGTTCTCGCAGGAAGACTGTCAGGCCGTTTGCGCGCGACATTCGCAAGCCCACCTCCGGTCACGGACAATGACGATCCGGTGCTGGCGGAGCTGCGAAGGCAGGAGATGACGCGCCAGCCACCCTTCGTGGCGGACTCGCAGCGCGATGCGCAGATCATCCTCGTCGCTGACTCGGACATGTTCGATGACAGCTTTTTCGTGCACCCGCAGACAGGGCAGCCGCTGGCCGACAATGCCGCATTCGTTCTGAACGCGCTCGACAATCTCGGCGGCGATCCGGCCCTGACTGAGCTGCGCTCGCGCGCCCCGGCGGCGCGGCCGATGGCGCGCGTCGATGAGCTGTCCGAGGCTGCGCGGACGCGTGTCTTTGCCGAACAGGAGCGGCTCGAGGCGCTGCTGAAGGACGCCGAAGCGGGAATTGGCGCACTGGAAGCGCGGCGCGCAGGCGGGGCAGCGTCGACACCGGAAGAGCTGGCCGAGATCAACGACTACCGGGCGCAGGCTGCAGAGATCCGCGCTCAGCTCCGCGGCGTCGAGCGTGAATTCCGCCGCGACATTGATGCGCTGGAGGGCCAGCTGGTGGTCCTCAATGTGTGGCTGCCGCCGGCGCTCGTGGGGCTCGCAGGGGGCGCCATGTTCTTCTGGCGCGGTCGCAGACGCGGAGGCGCAGCATGAGCACGGCGCAGGCGAGGCGGAGGCGGCGGTCACTGCTGATCGCAGGCAGCGCAGCTGCGGCCGCGATGCTGCTGGGCGCGCTGGCTTGGATGCCAGCCGGCACCGGCCTGCAGCGGTCCGAGACCGGCAAGCGCGTGCTGCCGGCGTTTGCCGGGAAGCAGGAGCTGATCCAGCTGATCATGGTGACGACACAGGAGGAAAGCTATCACCTCGTGCGCAATGACGATGGCTGGGTGCTGGCGGAGAAGGGATCCTATCCCGTCACGGACGCAAGGATCCAGGAGCTCACCGAGGCGCTGTCGACGATCACCTATGCCGAAGCGATGACGCGCGACGCGCGCAAGTTTGACCGCATCGGCCTTGGCGATCCGGCGACAGGCGGCACAGGCGCGCTGCTGGAAGTTGGCGACGGGAAAGGCAACAGCTTTGCCAGGCTCCTGGTCGGGCATCGCGACGGAAGATCGTTCGTGCGCAAGCCGGATGACCTTCAGGCCTGGGCCGTTGCGGGCGCGGTGATGCCGCCGCTGCAGCGTGGCGCGGCATGGGTCGATCTTGGCGTGCTGGAGATTTCAGCTGAGCAGATTGCAGGGGCCGTGGTGCGGCCGGCGCTGGGCCCGGCCTACCGGCTCGTGGCGGCGCCTGGCGGCGGGTTCGCCCTGGCCACACCGCATGACCGGCTGCGGGTGCTGGCGGCGCTGGCCCCGACGCTGACAGCCCAGGCGCTGGCCCGGTTCGCACCGACCGATGTCGCGCCGGCGCTTGAAGTTGCGACAGGCGCCCCGCTTGCCGAGCACGTCACGCAGCTTGCCTCCGGCATGGTTGTTGTCGTGCGCAGCTGGCGCAAGGACAACCAGGGCTGGGTGACACTGAGCGCAGCCGTGGCTGAGGACGCAGGCCCCGAGGCGGCCGCGCTGGCTGAGGCGATCAACGCGCGTGCGGCGCCGTGGGCGTTCGCGCTCGGCGAGCTGGACTGGGGGACGTTCTCGACACCGCTGGATGCGATCGCGGGGTAACGCGCTACTTCTTCTGCAGCGCGCCGATGACCATGCCCTCGGCGCCGCTCTTCTGAACCATCACGACGCAGGCCGAGGCGCATTTGACCGGGAAGCGCTGGGCCCCGCCCTTCCATTCGCCGACCTGCTCGTACCGGGTGACGAGGTTCCAGTAGAACATCGGCTTGCCCTTGTTGGTCCCGCCGCCGGGCGTGACGCTGGTGATGCCAGGGCGATAGTGCACCACCACGACGCCTGCCTTACCGGTATCCGCCGGCATGGTGCCGGAGACGACAACCACGTCGTTCTCGAATGCCAGCATGGCGGGGTAAGGGCTGATGTCGCGGCGGCCGAAGGCTTGCTCGATATCCTTCATGCCCGTTCCGGGGCCGTGCAGGCGGCCGGAATAGACAACCTGCGGCGTGTACGGCCCCCGGTATTTCAGGACGCGGTTGTAACGCTTCTGACGCTCGGTGAACTCCTTCTTGGCGAAGGTGTCGTCCCAGCCGAGATAGTCCCAGATGCCGACCGGGTAGGTGAGCGCGATCACGTCGGAGCGCTCGGCCAGCTTTGCGATGTTGGCGTTTGCAACGGGGCAGTTGCCGCAGCCCTGGCTGGAGAACAGCTCCATCACGACCGGGCGGGTGGCGTGCTCGGGCACGTCCATGCCGCCGCGCTGCGCGAGGGCCGGCGCGGACAGGGCGGCAAGCGCGATAGCTGCCGAAGCGAGACGTGAGAGTAACCTTCTCATGTCCGTTCGTTATCTCGCAGCCGCACAATTGCGCGAATCAAGAGGGCGTGACCCCCCGATCACCTTCCGTAACGAAGCCCTGGCAGGTTACGAAGCCCTGGCAAGTTCGCGAAGGACATAGTGCAGGATCCCGCCATTCCTGAAGTAATCCAGCTCGTTTTCCGTATCGATCCGGACCTTGGCCTCGACCG
>JBMOGP010000425.1:0-3136 GCA_049318285.1 Hyphomonadaceae bacterium | reverse complement strand
GCGGTGGCTCTCGGATATCACGGCAAGGTCTGGCTTCAGCGCCGGAGCGCGCCGTCGGACGCGACAAAGTCAGGGCCCGACCACCTGTTGTCAGCAGCGCTTGGACTGCTCGCCCTGCTTCTGGGTTTTTCTTTCTCCATGGCCCTCAACCGCTTCGAAACGCGCCGCGATCTCGTCGTCCAGGAGGCGAACGCCCTAGGCACAACGTGGCTGCGCATCCAGCTGCTGAACGAACCTGACCGCTCCGACATGAGCCAACTTCTCAAGCCCTATGTCGATGCCAGGCTTATCTGGTCCGAGGCCCCCGCCGATGCCGCGGCCGAGGGCCCAACCCAGGCGCTGCAGGATGAATTGTGGACCGCCATGGGAAAGGCCCTGCGCGGGGACAGTCCCGCCCTGCTGACCCGGGGGGCCATGGATTCCCTCAATGAGAGCCTGGATCTGGCCGCCGCCCGGAAAGCCGTGCGCTCGGCCCATATTCCCGATACCGTCCTCGTCGTCCTGCTGCTCTATGCGGTCCTGTCAATGATCATGATGGGGTCGGTGCTGGCCGCCAGCCGGCAAACCCATCGCGGGGAGACGGCCCTGCTGCTGATCCTTCTCACCCTTGCCCACACGGTCATACTTGATCTTGACCGGCCCAGAGCGGGCGCCATCCAGGTGTCGCAACAACCGATGGAAGAGTTGCAGCGCTCGATGAATCGATAGTTTGCTTGACGGCTCCCGCCGTAGCATTGTCTGAAGACGGTCCAGGATCCTGCCCCAACGTTCCTTTCCGGGCAGCGTTCGTGCATCCAAAGAGGAGTTATCGCAAAATGTCTGCGATCCGATCCATCGGCCTTGCCATTGTCCTCGCGCTCGGCGCATCGTCGGCAGCACTCGCCTGCACCGGCATCTCCCTTAATGCGGCGAACGGGTCGTCCATCGTTGCGCGTACCGTGGAATGGGCCCTGAGCGACGCCGATCACGATACGCTCGTGGTTTTCCCGCGACAGCACGCTTTCGTCGCCCAGACCCCCGAAGGCCTGAACGGCCTCTCGTGGAAGGGAAGGTTCGGCTTTGTGTCTCTCGGGGCGTATGGCGAGCCCTACGGACCGGACGGAATGAACGAGGCCGGGCTGTATGTCGGGATGTACTACTTTCCCGATTTCGCCGATTTTGCGCCCTATGATCCGAAGCAGGCGGCGCGCTCGCTAAGCGTCGGGGACCTGATGCGCTGGATGCTGTCGTCGTTCTCGACCGTGGCCGAAGTGCGCGCCAGTCTCGATCAGCTCCGGGTCGTCAATGTCGAGGATCCACGCTTTGGCGGGGCCGCACTACCCTTTCACTGGAAGGTGCAGGATGCGAGTGGCGAGAGCATCGTCATCGAGATTACCGACGGCGGAAAGATCCAGGTCTTTGAAGGCTTCATGGGGGTGATCACGAACTCACCAGGATATGGCTGGCACCTGACAAATCTGAGGAACTATCTCGGCCTCTCTCCGGCGGCGGCTCTTCCGGTCGAACTTGCGGGACAGGTCTTCTCACCGCTTGGCGCCGGCACAGGCCTGAGGGGACTGCCGGGCGATTTCACCCCGCCATCGCGCTTCGTGCGCGCCGTCGCCCTGACCGCTTCAGCCCGCCCGCTTGCGACCGGCGAGGACGCCATCTTCGAAGCCTTCCGCATCCTGGACAATTTCAACATTCCTGTGGGCACGACAGGCGCGCCCGACCGCATCGCGAAAGATATTGAAAGCGCCACCCAGATCACGACAGCAGCAGATCTCGACAACCGGCTGTTCTACTTTCACACAATGTCGGATCGACAGGTTCGAATGATTGATCTGAAGAAGATCGACTTCAGAACTCCGGGCATGCGGACCATCACTCAGGGCGCAACGACCCGACAGACGATCCGGGAAATCAAGCCGTAACGACGCGTCGGCTGGTGATGTCAGGCCTGTGCTGACCCGTCTCTCCACAGGCCGGGATCGTCAGCCTCCGGAGACAACCCAATGGCGCGAAACTCCTGCAAGCGGCGCCGCTCATGCAGTGGACGGCTCTCCACCCCGCCGGCGGTTTCAGCTTGCCGCTCAGGAACGACGGCCAACTAGCCCAGTTCACTCAGCGCTGCAGCGACATGCTTGTGAAACCGCATGATCCCGCCTTCAAACAGGCCGAACGTCAGGACATCGTTTGCCGGAGTTTTGAAGCCGCTCTGGATGGATGCCTGAACCTCTCCGTCTTCCTTGACACCCGCCACCACGAAGTCGCGTCCTGTCTGAACCGCCTTGAATTCCTCACTGCCTTCCTTGCGATCACACAAATGGTAGCTGACCATGAGCGTGCGGTCGATCGCCAGGGGTTCGAAGACCGTCAATGAGTGATGTGTTGGAAACGTCGAGACCGCCGTATTGGGGAAGAGATGGTAGACGTGTGACAACACGCCTGACGTCTTTCTCTCGGCCGCCGGGACATGCCTGAAACGCTCTATATTCCTGTAGGGGAATGTCATCCGGGTATTGCGGCCAAAAGGCTGTATCAGCGTCAGGTTGTCGAACTGGCGCGGGTAGAAGGTTTCGGCGTGGGTTGAGCGGATATGATACCCCTCCAGTATGCCCTCAATGACCACCTTCCAGTTTGCGTTGATGACGTCTTCGGTGACATCGATCAGGCGCCACTCTGGCCCGAAGAAATCGGGGATAGCGGTATCGGGCTCAGCCTCTCCCTGCTGGGTGACATAGACCAGTCCGTTACGTTCGGTGGTCTTCACCGGCACAAGGGCGTGTTCTCCCTTGTCCAGACAGGGAAAGCCGTATTCATGCGGCACGCCACGCAGCTGTCCATCAAGCCCGTATGTCCAGGCATGATAGCGGCAGCTCAGGCTCGCCCGTTGTCCCACGCCGTCAGAAACAACCTTGGCGCCGCGATGGCGGCAGGCATTGAAGAAAACGCGTGCGACCCCGTCCTGGCCCCGTACGGCGACCAGCGGTGTTTGCGCCGCATCCCGGGCGACATAACAACCTGGTTCCGGAATGGCGGCGGATGGACAAAACGGGGTCGCTGTGCGGCGCATCACCCTGGTGAGTTCGCCCTGATAGCGTTCGAGCGACGTGTAGTTGGCGACCGGCTCGCGCCAGATCTCATCAAGCAGGTC
>JBMOGP010000424.1:0-3136 GCA_049318285.1 Hyphomonadaceae bacterium | reverse complement strand
ATGGCGACAGGCCCGGGATCGTCCGACAAGGCCGGACTCGCTCAATAGCGTCTGGAGATCAGCGCCATGCTACTTTCGGACGTTTCCATCAAGCGCCCGGTCTTCGCGACCGTCATCGGCCTCTTGCTGATCGCCATGGGCGCGGTGGCGTTCACGCGCCTTGCCCTGCGCGAATACCCCGACATCGACCCGCCGATCGTCTCGATCCGCACGACCTATCCCGGTGCATCCGCCAACGTCGTTGAATCCCGCATCACGGAAGTGATCGAGGACCGCATCGCCGGCGTTGAAGGCATCCGTTTCATCAACTCGTCAAGCCAGGACGGCCAGTCAGCCATCGCGATCGAGTTCGACATTTCCCGCGACATGGACAGCGCCGCCAACGATGTGCGCGACCGCGTCGGCGGCGTGCTGCGACAGTTGCCGGAAGAGGCTGATCCGCCAGACGTGCAGAAGGCGGACGCTTCCGAAGAGATCGTCCTCTGGCTGCAGATGTCGTCGGACAAGCGCACGGCGCTCGAGTTGACTGACTATGCCGAACGCTATCTGGTCGATCGTTTCTCCTCCATCGACGGCGTCGCGCGCATCCAGATCGGCGGACAGCGAACACCCGCCATGCGCGTATGGCTTGACCGCCGGGCGATCGCGGCACGCGGGCTCACCGTGGGTGATATCGAACGCGCCGTCCGGACGGAGAATGTCGAGACGCCCGCAGGCTCGCTGACATCGCAGGACCTGATCTTCACGATGCGGACGGAGCGGCCCTTCCGTACGCCGGAACAGTTCGGACAGCTTGTTGTCGCCAAGGGCGATGACGGCGTCGTCGTCCGGTTGAGCGATGTCGCCCGCGTCGAGTTCGGCGCCGAAGAGGATCGCTCGATCTTCCGCGGCAATGGTCGCGATACGGTCGGCATCGGCATCGTCAAGCAATCGACCGCCAACGTCGTGGAAGTTGCGCGCGTCGCCCGCGAACGCGCCCTCGAAGTCGGTGCGACCCTGCCCGAAGACATGAAGCTGGAAGTGAACTTCGACGGCTCCGTCTTCGTCAACGCCGCAATCAACGAGGTGTTCATCACACTCGGCATCGCCGTGTTGCTGGTCGTCGGCGTGATCTACATGTTCCTCGGCTCGTTCAAGGCCACGATTATCCCGGCCGTTACGGTTCCGATCTCGCTGATCGCGTCTTTCATGGTGCTGGTCGCCCTCGGCCTGTCGATCAACATGCTGACCCTTCTGGCGCTCGTCCTGGCCATCGGCCTGGTCGTGGATGACGCGATCGTGGTGCTTGAGAACATCCACCGCAGGATCGAGGAGCATGGCGAGACGCCTCTGGTCGCCGCCTACCGCGGAACGCGCCAGGTGGGCTTCGCCGTTGTCGCGACGACGATGGTGCTCATCGCCGTGTTCGTGCCGATCACCTTCATGCAGGGCCAGATGGGCCGGCTGTTCTCGGAATTCGCCATCGCCATGGCGGCGGCGATCGCCTTCTCGATGCTGGTCGCGCTGACCATCTCGCCAATGATGGCCTCGAAGCTGCTCAGCCCACGCCATGATGGCGGCGAGAAGCAGAAAAAAGGCTTTGCCTACCGCGTCGACCAGGCGTTCGCTGGCCTGCGCCGCTTCTATGGCGGCATCTACGACTCGACCGTGAAGCGTCCTATCATCATCGCTATGGGCTTCTTCGGCGCTCTGGTCGGGACCTACTTCCTGTTCGTCACCATCCCCGGCGAATACACGCCGCAGGAAGATCGCGGCTCGTTCCAGGTGATGATCACGGGACCCGAGGGCGCGTCCTACGAATACATGGTCCCGTTCGTCGAGCAGATCGAGGCACGCCTCCTGCCGATGATCGACAAGGGCGAGATCGAGCGGATTTCCGTGCGCGCACCGGGCGGATTCGGGCCCGGCGGGGGCGGCTTCAACTCTGGCTCAATCCAGGTCGTTCTGTCGGAGTGGGGATATCGCCGCAACGGCTTCCTGATCATCAATGACATCAACCGCCAGCTCTCGGACATCCCTGGCGTGCGCGCCTTTGCGAACATGTCGTCGGCGTTCGGGCGTGGCGGCGGCGGCGGCAAGCCGATCCAGTTCGTGCTCAAGGGGCCATCTTACGAGACGCTGGTCGAATGGCGCGACACATTCCTGACAGCGCTGAACGCCCAGAACCCCGGCATCGGCCAGATCGACTGGGACTACAAGGAAACCCAGCAGCAGTTCCGCGTAAACGTCGACTACAACCGCGCGTCAGATCTCGGCGTGACGGTGCAGGAGATCGGCTCCACGCTGCAGACCATGCTGGGATCCAAGCGCGTCGGCACCTTCATCCAGAACGGCGAAGAGCGTTACGTGATCTTCGAGGGTGAGCGCACCGAACAGGCGACGCCATCGGACATGGAGAACATCTATGTACGCTCCTCGCGCACGCAACAGCTGATCCCGCTGTCCAACCTGGTGACTGTCGAGCAGATGGCCGACTCGCGGCGCCTCAACCGCTACAACCGCGTGCGCGCCATCACGATCGACGCGACGCTCAACCCCGGCGTGTCACTTGGCGTTGCACTGGACAAGATGGAAGCCATCGCCCGCAAAGTGCTGCCGGAAGAGGCAACGATCGACTACAAGGGCCAGTCGCTTGACTACAAGCGGGCGGGGTCGTCGATCATGTTCGTGTTCGGCTTCGGCATCCTGGTCGTCTTCCTCGTGCTCGCAGCGCAGTTCGAGAGCTGGATCCATCCCTTTGTCATCATGCTCTGCGTGCCAGTGACAGTGGGCGGCGGCCTGCTTGGCATCTGGCTGACAGGCAACACGCTGAACATCTACACGCAAATCGGCCTGATCATGCTTGTGGGGTTGGCGGCCAAGAACGGCATTCTTATCGTCGAGTTCGCCAACCAGTTGCGCGACGAGGGCAAGGAGTTCAACGCCGCGCTCAGGGAAGCCGCCCTCACCCGCTTCCGTCCGATCGTCATGACCTCGCTCACAGCTGTCGCCGGCGCCATCCCGCTGATCTTCAGCCATGGTGCAGGTGCGGAAACGCGTTCGGCCATCGGCGTGGTGATCCTGTTCGGGGTCGTCGCGGCGATGCTGGTCACGCTTGTTCTCGTGCCGGCCGCCTACGCGCTACTGGCCCGCCGCA
>JBMOGP010000423.1:0-3140 GCA_049318285.1 Hyphomonadaceae bacterium | reverse complement strand
GATCCGTTTGAACCAGTACGAGAGGAAACTCCAGCAAAACCGGCTATCTGCCGAACACCGGGCGGGGAACCACGTCCTCAAGCCCAAGCTCGGCAAGATCCGCGTCGATATCGTCTCTACCCGCTGCCGCTTCCGGCGAGAACGCGGCGCTGAGCGACCAGTTCCAGTAGCGCAGCACGGTCTGCGCCTTGGCGACTGCAATGGTCTCGTAGGCCTCCGAGACCCGTGTGAAATCGGGACCGTCTTCAGGGCGACGCAGCGCGGTCCACAGGGCACGCAGATATTGACGCTTGAGGCCCGTCGCCTTGCACAGCACGGCGAGGCCTTCACCGCCTGGATCCTGACAGATGCGCTCGGCCGTCGATGCCTTGACGCCAGACAATGCCGCGATGTCCATCAGCGCTTCAGGCGTAATGCCGATTACCGCCGCAGCATCGATTGCCGCCTCAAGACTGTCATGTGGCGAGCGGTCGATCGCTGTCCGGTCGCGCTGGCGGCGCTCGATGACCTGCAGCACCTTGCGCACGACGGGGTCAGGGTCGGTCGCAGAATAGCTAAAGATATCGCCGCACATGTCGATCAGCAGCGTGCGCTCCGCCGAGAAGCGCAGCAGGATATGCTGGCGCTCGAAAGGACCCGACCACCAGAACATTGCAAGCGCATGCGCCGGGCGCACCTCCTCACGCTGAATCAGCAGCGGCGGCAGCGCTGGAGCATCGCGCGAGGCGGCCACCATCAGCTCCACAGAGCGGTCAGACAATCTCGACTGCGAATTCTCCAGAAGCGACTTCATCGCAAGCGGATCGCCGCTCTCGGCGATTGCTGAGGCGACAGCCGGGCCGATCTCGCGCCGCTGCGCGACGTAAACTCGGTGAGCCGATTGCCCATGCTCGACAATGTGACAGAGGTCGGCGTCGTCGAACGCCTTGTTATCCGCCAGCAGCAGCTGCGCGACATGCGGGACATCGAGCGCCAGAAATCTCAGCAGCCGCTTGGGCGCCTGCGACATCTCCTGCAGCCGCCGCGCGCACAGCTCGCGCGCGGCCACATCTGACTCGAGCAGGATTTCAAGCAGCAGGTCCCCGGCAATCGCGCGGTCCTGGATGTTGCCCCGTGATGACGGGAGAGCCACCACATCCATCAGCCTGCGCAGCAGCGAGCGGCGGGCAAAGCCATCCGCTGCCGCGGGCGAAACGCCAGCTGACGCGCCGCCCTGCCTACCAGGCGACTCGGCGAGAGACGAACGATCGGACATGCGCCCCGCTTCCTCTAACGCTTATCATGCGTCAGTCGCGTTAATGGAGCGTCAATCCTCGCCAGCAGGACGGCGTCGCCAAGCCGGAGTTCGAGAAATCAGGCGGCCTAGGAGCCCGTCTCTCTAACGGCTTTCGAGTGGCTTTCCAGATCGGTTCGGCTTCGGCTGCATTTTTTGAGATTGGGTTGAGTGTCCTCAGATCGCCTTATGGAGCTTGAGGAGGTTGTGGGCGGTGCAGACCAACGCCCATTCCCCCTGGACCTTCTTCAGGCCGCGCAGGAGGAACTGTCTGAAGGCGCGCGCGCCTTTGACCTGGCCCAAAACGGGCTCGACGGTCTGCTTGCGCAGGCGATAGCGGCTCCTCCACCGGGCTCGGCGGATCTTGAGCGCCATCGCCATCGCACGCGGAGCCTTGTTTCTCGGGTTGGGGTCTGATGTTGACGACTGGGCTCTGCCGGCGCGGCCGGTTGCGACGTACGCATTGATCCCGCGTCGCGCCAGGTGCGCCAGGTTGGCCTCGTCGCAATAGCCCGCATCGGCCGACACTTCCTTCGGGTTCGCCCTGAGGTTGGCGCGCAGCGACCTAAGCAGCGGCTTCAGTGCGCCGCGATCGGCGGCGTTGGTCTGGACATGCTGGGCGACGATGACCTGGGCGTGGGCGTCGACCGCGATCTGGGCGTTGTAGCCAGCGATAAAGCCGGCCCGGATCGGCTGGACGCGGCTGTCGTGATCGGTGAAGTTGCGTTGCGCGCGGTCGGGCGGCTCCCCGTTTGGACCGCGCTGCGGCCTGCCGCTCCTCATCATGCCTGACGAAAGTCCCGGTCCATCCGGATCATCATCTGTCCGATCGCCGCGCGCTTCGGCTTCAAGCCGCTGCCTTGGCCTCCCTTATGCGCTCCAGACGCGCCTGCTTGTCAGCTACCCAGTCGGGCATCTCATCGCCCTGCATATCCTCGCCATGGACGCTGTCCTCGTCGCGGTCGGTGGCGTCGGCCTGGGCGAACCAGGCCTCGATCTCGGCGGCAAGCTTCGGCTCCGCAACCTTCATCCGACCATACGACATGGCCTTGTGGGCGCTGGCGTTGGCGGCAATCTTCGTCCCGTCGAGCGCCACATGGCCGAGCTTGACCAACCCCGCCGCCGCGCACAGCTTCAGCGCCTGCAGAAACAGCCCGCCGAGCGCCTCAAGATGACGCGCCCGGAACTTCGCGATGGTGCGGAAATCCGGCCGGTTCATCGCCGTCACCGCCATGAAATCAAGCCGCTCGACACAGGCCTGCGCCAGCTTGCGCGATGAGTAGACCCCCCGGCTGTATCCGTAGAGCAGAAGCGCCGTCATCATCGCCGGATGAAAGGGCGGAAAGCCACGCTCTTCATCGTAGGTCGACAGGATCGCGCTCAGATCCAGATCCGTGCGCACCGTCTCGCGAATAAAGTGCGCCACGTGATCCGCAGGCACGAACTCATGCAGCGACGGCGGCAACATCCACTGCTGATCCACGTCCCACGGTCGAAATGTCTTGGCCATGAACCGAAAGAATCAGCCTTCGGCTCAAAACTCAACAGATCGACGATTACGGAGACAGGCTCCTAGCCGGCCGCAGACTTCTCGCCTGCGGCGCCGGGATGGACGAAGACCAGCGCAAGCGACGCCGCGAGAAGCCCCGCAACCAGATAAAAGAGCGCTGACGCATCGGTCTCCACGGTCGTCACGGTCCCGCCCTCAGCAATCTGGTCCACCGGCAGGGGCACACCCAGCATCATGAGCTGCCCGACCAGCGCGGCCAGCACGCCCAGCAGCAGCGTTGACAGGATAGCCCCCGCACGCCGCGTAACCGGCACGAGGATCAAGAGGGCAGCCAACGCGCCCAGAACGCCGAACGCA
>JBMOGP010000422.1:0-3145 GCA_049318285.1 Hyphomonadaceae bacterium | reverse complement strand
GTGCCAGCCGGGAGCGCGGCGAACGCGGCGTCGGTCGGGGCGAAGACGGTGAACGGGCCGGGGCCCTTGAGCGTCTCGACCAGGCCAGCGGCCTGAACGGCGGCGACGAGCGTGGTGAACTGGCCAGCGCCAACGGCGGTGTCGACGATATCCATGGCGGCGACCGGAGCGGGCTCGGGCGCGGGCGCCTCTGCGACGGGGGCCGGAGCGGGCGTGGCGGGGGCGGTTTCGCCGGAGCAAGCAACGCCCATCAGGGCGAAAGCGGCGATCGGGAGAAGCAACTTCATTATCTGGTTCCTGTTATCGATGTGAAAGCCGGCAGAACGGTTCGTAAGTGGACCGCGCATTTTGTATCAGAGTAATACGCACGACCACTGCGATCAGATGTGCTATAACCAAAATGCAACGTTTGCTTGAAGCCGTGTAAACTACTTGTTCGATGCGAGCGCGATCATCACTTCGTTTCGGCGCATAAACGGCAACGTCCATGGCGGGTCGTAGAACGCGTAGACCGGTTCGCCTGTCGTAACGAGGCCCGCGCTTGCGACCTTTTGCATCAGTGTACGCTTTGCCGCGTCCATGTCGCGCTCTGTGGCCAGACCGGTGAATTTGAGAACGGCCATCGTGTGTGCGGGCTGCTCGATCAGTGTGACGTTGCCGCTTGCCGGCGCGGGAAGTGTTTCCATCGAATAGCCTGCAGGCATGGTGAAACCGATTGTCCATGCGTCGGATGTGGTTGCCTGCTGCGTTACTGGGGCGGTCATGGCGATCTTCTCGCCGTCGCGCTCCTTGGCAAAGATATAGTCCGCCAGCGGACCAAAGCCCTCGAACCGGGAGGCAAACGCATCGCCGCCGACCGTGGTTTCCGCAACGATAGTGGGCGCATAGGCACGCACCTCGAATGCGCCGTCGGACTGGCGAAGGGTGTAGGCAGGCTCCTCGACCGGCGCAGACGCGCAGGCGGTGAGACAGAGGCATGGAAGAAGAAAAGCGAGTTTGCGCATGTTTGTTTCCCCGATCCTGTTACGCGCCTAAACCTCAGGTGGATCATTCCCATGCAAACATGCTGGTCTTTCGCAGGCTTGCGGCTAGGCTCGACTGGATAAACAGGGCCAGCGCGCGGGAAGCAGAATGAGCACGAAGTGGAACGCCGGGAATAGCGACCCGACGGCGCGGGGCCTGATGGAGGGGTTTCCGCCGGCGCGGGACCGGATTGTCAGCGCAGATGCCGGCGACCTCTCGGGCAGCTCGTTTCCCAACACGCGGTGGGCGTTCAGCCATCAGCGTGAGCTGAAGGCCACGGTGAACATCCGACGCGGATCCAGAGCGCCAACCCCCCTGCCCCGCCAGCTGCGCGACGACATCGATGCGGTCGCCTTCACCACCATGGACGGCGAGACGATGACATGGGGACAGTCGATCGATGCGATGTTCACCGATGGCATCGTGGTGCTGCACCGTGGCGCGCTCGTCTATGAGAGCTATCGCGGCGCGCTCGCGCCGGAGGTGCCGCACATCGTGTTCTCGGTGACCAAGTCGTTCGTGGGATTGGTCGCGGCGATGCTGGCGCATGAAGGTGTGATCGATCCGGATGCGCCGGTGGCGAATTACCTGCCGGAGTTGAAAGCGTCCGCCTTCGGCGATGCGAGCGTTCGACACGTCATGGATATGACGGTGGGGGTCAAATACTCCGAAGCGTATACAGACCCGGCTGCCGAAGTGCGAACCTACGGGATTGCGGCGGGCTATGGCAGGCCGCCGGAAGGCTATGACGGTCCGCGCTCGATCGTCGACTTCCTGGCGACGCTGAAGAAGCAGGGCGAACATGGGCAGGCCTTCGCCTACAAGACTTGCAATACGGAAGTCCTGGCGTGGCTGGTGCAGCGCGTGACCGACAAGGCGATGGCGCAGCTGGTGTCGGAGCGCATCTGGCAGAAGATCGGCGCAGAGGAGGATGCGTACCTGATCGTCGATCCGACGGGGATGGCGGCATGTGGTGGCGGGATGAACATCGCGCTGCCTGACCTGGCGCGATTTGGCGAGATGATGCGCAATCGCGGGGCTCTCAGCGGGTCTCAGATCGTGCCTGCTGCTGTAGTGGACGACATCGCGGGCGGCGCGCGGAAGCAGGATTTCACGAAGGCCGGTTACACGACGATGACGGGGTGGAGCTATCGCAGCCAGTGGTGGGTGTCACACAATGAGCTTGGCGCGTTCACCGCACGAGGCATTCATGGGCAGGCCTGCTGGATTGCGCCCAAGGCCGAGCTGGTGATCGCGCGGTTGGCGTCACATCCCGTGGCGGCGAACGGGAATTCCGTTTTGGACAAGGTGTCGTTGCCGGCTTATGCGGCGTTGGCGTCGTATCTGATGGGGTGAGCTCTGGGGATTTTCAATCTCGTTGGCCTTTCGTGCGCGGGCCGCTACTCTGCCCGCCAGCAAGAAACGCACCGGGAGACGCGCACATGATGATCGACAATCTGTTTTCGCTGAAGGGACGCGTTGCGCTTGTCACGGGTGGGTCGCGTGGCATTGGCAAGATGATCGCGCAGGGGTTTGTGGAGAGCGGAGCCAAGACCTACATCTCTGCGCGCAAGGCGGACGCTTGTGATGCGACGGCGGCGGAGCTGACGGCTTTGGGACATGCGGAGTGCATCTCGCTGCCGCAGGACATCTCTACGGTGGCTGGCGGGAAGATGCTGGCGGAAGAAATCTACAAGCGCGAAGGCAAGCTCGATATCCTCGTCAACAATGCGGGCGCGGCCTGGGGCGCGGCATTCGAGGAATTTCCCGAGCATGGCTGGGACAAGGTGATGGACCTCAACGTCAAGTCGCCGTTCTTCCTGACGCAGGCGCTGCATGCGGCGCTGAAGAAGGCTGCGAGCCCGGAGCGGCCTGCGAAGGTGATCAACATCTGCTCGATCGACGGCATTCGCCTTAACCCGTGGGACACGTATTCCTACCACGCGTCGAAATCGTCGCTGCTCTATCTCACCAGACGGATGGCGGCGCGGCTGGTGCAGGACAACATCATCGTGACGGCGATCGCGCCAGGTCCGTTTGCGTCCGAGATGAACAAGGCGGCGCGCGATCATGAGGACATGGTTGCGCAGCGCACGCCGATGCGGCGGATCGGGCGCGACGA
>JBMOGP010000421.1:0-3152 GCA_049318285.1 Hyphomonadaceae bacterium | reverse complement strand
CGATGAGTTCGAGCAGCTGTTCCTTGTCTTCGAGCTTGATCGACAGCTGCGCCGCGACCGCATCAGCCAGGTGACCGGGGTCGGTGATCGCGCTCACAGTGCCAACAGTCTCGGACGGGATCTTGCGGTTGAGTTTCACATAGCCGTCGAACTGCTCGATGACGGCGCGCATCAGCGCAGCCGACTCTTCCGTCTCAGCCTTTTTCTCGTCGAGACGCGAGAACTCGGCGGCATAGTAGTCACCCTTGTCGATCAGCTTCTCGAGCCGCGCGCGATGCTTGCCTTCCACCAGCACTTTCACGGTGCCGTCCGGAAGCTTCAGCAATTGCAGGATCGTGGCGACCACACCCACGCTGTAGAGGTCTTCTTCGGCCGGGTCGTCGACGCCAGCCTCCTTCTGCGCGACGAGCAGGATTTCGCCGCCGCCTTTCTCGACTTCCTCAAGCGCTCGAACGGATTTGTCGCGTCCCACGAAGAGGGGAGCCACCATGCGCGGGAACACGACAATATCGCGCAGGGGCAGGACGGGGAGGATCGTAGCCATGACACATTTCTCCTTACTTCACCGCAAGCGCCTTCATGGAAGCTCACCAGCGTGAGGAAGGCCGGGCCGTGCAAAAAGACCGGACCGGACATTCACTTGATGCACAAAGTGGCCCGTCAGGGCTCACTGTTCAACCCACGTATGTGACGCAGGATACTGCACAGGAAATTGGAACGCTAGTTGCGACAGCTCTCACGCAAGGCTGAAGAACCCATTCCGGGCAAGCCAGTCGAATCGTTACGGTGACGGCGACGTTGCGAAAGCCTACGAAGCCGTGGCGGCCTGCCCCTCGGAACCGTGGACATAGAGCGGCCGCGCACGGCCTTCCACGACTTCGGCATTGATCGCCACTTCCTCGACGCCGCGCAGGTTGGGCAGTTCGAACATGGTGTCGAGCAGGATGGCTTCCATGATCGAGCGCAGTCCGCGCGCGCCGGTCTTCCGCTGGATCGCGCGGCGCGCCACGGCGGAGAGAGCGTCGTCGGTGAAGGTGAGCGTCACATTTTCCATCTCGAACAGGCGCTGATATTGTTTCAGCAGCGCATTCTTCGGCTCGGTCAGGATCTGGATGAGCGCAGGCTCGTCCAGGTCTTCCAGCGTCGCGATGACAGGCAGGCGGCCGATGAATTCCGGGATCAGGCCGAACTTCACCAGATCTTCCGGCTCGCACTCTTCGAGGATCTTGCCTGTACGACGATCTTCCGGTGCAATGACATTCGCGCCAAAGCCGATCGACGTGCCGCGACCACGATCCGAGATGACTTTATCGAGGCCCGAGAACGCCCCGCCGCAGATAAACAGCATGTTCGTCGTGTCGACCTGCAGAAACTCCTGCTGCGGATGCTTGCGTCCCCCCTGCGGCGGAACCGAAGCAACCGTGCCTTCCATGATCTTCAGCAAGGCCTGCTGCACGCCCTCGCCCGACACGTCGCGCGTGATCGAGGGGTTGTCGGACTTTCGCGAGATCTTGTCGATCTCGTCGATGTAGACGATGCCGCGCTGCGCACGCTCGACATTGTAGTCGGAGGCCTGCAGCAGCTTCAGGATGATGTTCTCGACGTCCTCGCCAACATAACCGGCTTCGGTCAGCGTCGTGGCATCAGCCATCGTGAACGGAACGTCGATGATGCGCGCCAGCGTCTGCGCCAGCAATGTCTTGCCGCAACCCGTCGGCCCAATCAGGAGGATGTTCGATTTCGCCAGTTCGACATCCGAATTTTTCGCGGCATGGTTTAGCCGCTTGTAGTGGTTGTGTACCGCGACGGAGAGCACGCGCTTGGCCTTCGCCTGTCCGATGACATAATCGTCGAGCACGTCACAGATTTCGCGCGGCGTCGGCACCCCATCGCGCGACTTCACCAGCGCCGTCTTCGACTCCTCACGGATGATATCCATGCAAAGTTCGACGCATTCATCGCAGATGAAAACCGTCGGGCCCGCGATCAGCTTTTTCACTTCGTGCTGCGACTTTCCGCAGAACGAGCAGTACAGCGTATTCTTGCTGTCGCCTGAAGCGCTCTTGTTCATAGACACCTCAAGACGCCTCGGGGAAAAGCCCCGCGGGCGTCACTCCTGCAAGCCTAAGCCTCGAACCGTATATTTCAATCATTTCAGATAGGTTCAAGGCAACCTATCGGATCATAGCAAGCAAGGTGCCGCAAGGAGACACAATCAGTGCCGGCGGACCCAACCTGCTGAAAAACAGCGTTTAATCGGCAGGTGCGGCCCGTTTTTCGTAGACTTTATCCACTATTCCAAAGGCCTGGGCCTCGCTCGCGGTCATGAAACTATCGCGATCCAGCGTCTTTTCGACCAGTTCGTAGGGCTGACCGGTATGCTTTACGTAGATCTCGTTCAGACGCTTTTTCGTCCCCAGAATGTCCAGAGCGTGCCGTTCAATGTCGGAAGCGACGCCACGGAACCCGCCGGAGGGCTGGTGAAGCAGGATTCGGGAATTGGGGGTCGCGAACCGCATCCCCTTCTCGCCGGCCGCCATCAGGAGCGCCCCCATCGACGCCGCCATCCCGATGCAGGCCGTGGAAACCGGGCTGCGGATGTATTGCATCGTGTCATAGATCGCGAGGCCGGAGTGAACATACCCGCCTGGCGAGTTGATATACATGGCAATTTCCTTCTTGGGGTTCTCAGACTCCAGGAAGAGAAGCTGCGCGGTGATAAGGCTGGCGAGGCCATCATCGATCGGACCAGTAACGAAAACGATCCGGTCCTTGAGAAGACGCGAAAAAATGTCATAGGCGCGCTCGCCACGGCTGGATTGCTCCACAACCATGGGGACGAGATTCATCGCCAGCGGGGGGGTGAAATCGTCCATTGCGAGGCTTCTTTCTAAGACGGCCCCGCAGGCCGGGACCAGTGAGACTCAAATCACGGATAGGACTACCAATATCCGAACGCGGATGCCCGGGCGCAAGTCCCCCCACGCCCGTCCACAGCTATTCGTCAGTCAAACCAGGCATTGAAGGCTGGATTGAAGAGAAAGCGGGCGACTACTCGTCCCCGATCTCTTTCATCAGCACCTCGCGACTGACCGGCTTGTCGGTCACGGTCGCCTTTTCGAGGATGTAGTCGACGACCTTTTCCTCGTAGA
>JBMOGP010000420.1:0-3155 GCA_049318285.1 Hyphomonadaceae bacterium | reverse complement strand
CAGCATGCACGGCGTCGTGCCACACACCTGGAAGTGGTACTTGCCCACCGGCTCGAGGTTGAACATCGTGTAGAACGTCGCGACCTCGTAGACGCGAATGTCGTTCATCCCCAGCCGGTCCGCGACCGCGCGCAGCGCAGGCTCCGAAAGCCAGCCGCCATTCTGCTTCTGCGTGATCCAGAGCGCCGGGATCACGGCAGACGCGCGGCGCTCGGAGGGATACTTCTTCTCCCACCATGTGATCTGCTCGTCCGTCTCTTTCGAGAACGCGAACGGCGAATGGTGTGCGGGGTCGTGGAAACGGCGATGGCTCAACGGTCGACCTCCCCGAACACGATGTCGAGCGAGCCCAGCACGGCCGACACATCCGCCAGCATGTGGCCGCGACACAGATGGTCCATCGCATGCAGGTGGGCATAGCCCGGCGCCTTGATCTTCAGGCGATACGGACGGTTGCCGCCATCGGTCACCAGATAGACGCCGAACTCGCCCTTCGGCGCTTCGACGCACGCATAGGCTTCGCCCGCGGGCACATGGAAGCCCTCGGTATACAGCTTGAAGTGATGGATCAGCGCCTCCATCGACGTCTTCATCTCGGCGCGACGCGGCGGCGCATACTTGGAGAACTCTGGCAGCACCGGCCCCACCGGCATCTTCTCGATGCACTGCTTGATGATCTTCACGCTCTCGCGCATCTCCTCGATTCGGCAGAGATAGCGGTCCCAGCAGTCGCCGTTCTTGCCGACCGGAATCTTGAAGTCGAGTTCGGAGTAGATTTCATAAGGCTCGGCGCGACGCAGGTCCCAGGCCAGGCCCGACCCGCGCACCATGACGCCCGAGAAGCCCCACTGCAGCGCATCTTCGACCGACACCACGCCGATATCCACATTGCGCTGCTTGAAGATCCGGTTCTCGGTAACCAGCGTCTCGAGGTCGTCCATGAACTTAAGGAACGGGTCGCAGAATTTGTGGATGTCCTCCACCAGATCCGGTGGCAGGTCCTGGTGAACGCCACCCGGGCGGAAATATGCGGCGTGCATGCGCGATCCCGATGCACGCTCGTAGAACACCATCAGCTTTTCGCGCTCTTCGAAGCCCCACAACGGCGGCGTGAGCGCGCCGACGTCCAGCGCCTGCGTGGTGACGTTGAGGATATGCGAGAGCAACCTGCCGATCTCGGAGTAGATCACACGAATGAATGACGCACGGCGCGGAACCCCGATGCCCGCCAGCTTCTCGATCGCGAGGCAGTAGGCATGCTCCTGGTTCATCGGCGCAACGTAATCGAGCCGATCGAAATACGGCAGCGCCTGCAGGAAGGTCTTGTACTCGATGAGCTTCTCGGTGCCGCGATGCAGCAGCCCGATATGCGGATCCACCCGATCCACGATCTCGCCATCAAGATCCAGCACGAGGCGCAGCACGCCGTGCGCAGCGGGATGCTGAGGCCCGAAATTGATCGTGAACTTGCGGTCGTCCATCTCTTCGATGACGGAGGACTTCGAACGATCGAGGTGCGATTGACCGGCCATGACTATTTCTGGCCTCCGACTTTCTCGTCGCCCGGAATGACGGCTTGCATGCCTTCCCACGGCGAAAGGAAATCGAAGTTGCGATACTCCTGAACCAGCTTCACCGGCTCGTTGATCACGCGTTTCTGGGCTTCATCGTAGCGCACCTGCACACGCCCCGAGAGCGGAAAGTCCTTGCGCAGCGGATAGCCCTCGAACCCGTAGTCCGTGAGAATGCGGCGCAGGTCCGGATGGCCCGAGAAAATCACGCCATACATGTCGAACGTCTCGCGCTCATACCAGTTTGCGACAGGAAACACCGCCGTCGCGCTCGGCACAGGCGTCGCCTCGTCCGTGCGCACCTTCACGCGGATGCGCTGGTTCAGCCGCATCGACAGCAGGTGGTAGACGATCTCGAACCGCTCCGGATCCGTCGGATAGTCAGCGCCGCACAGGTCCACCAGCGTCTCGAACCGGCACTGGCTGTCCTCGCGCAGGAACTCCAGAAGCTTCACGATCCCGTCGCGATCGACCAGAACCGTCAGCTCGCCAGCCGAAACCGTCATCGCCTTGATCGACTTCTGTGTCGCCTGCAGATGCGTCCGCAGTTCAGCAAGCATCGCCGACCGGGAAGGAAGAGCGCTCATCGTTCGATGCTCCCCTCACGCCGAATCTTCTTCTGCAGTTGCAGCAACCCGTAGAGCAACGCCTCAGCCGTCGGCGGACAGCCGGGAATGTAGATGTCCACCGGAACGATCCGGTCGCATCCGCGGACCACGGCGTATGAGTAGTGGTAGTATCCGCCGCCATTGGCGCACGATCCCATCGAGATCACGTAACGCGGCTCGGGCATCTGATCGTAGACCTTGCGCAGCGCCGGCGCCATCTTGTTGGTCAGCGTGCCCGCGACGATCATCACGTCCGACTGACGCGGCGAAGCACGTGGCGCAGCGCCAAACCGCTCCATGTCATATCGCGGCATCGACGCCTGCATCATCTCGACGGCGCAACAGGCAAGCCCGAAGGTCATCCACATCAGCGAGCCGGTGCGCGCCCATGTGATCAGGTCGTCCGCCGCCGCAACGATGAAGCCCTTGTCCGCCAGCTCGTCGGAAAGCCCTTGAAAATAGGGATCATTCGCCTTCACGAGCGCAGTCGATCCAGCTGATTTCGGTTCAGCCATCACTGCCACTCCAGCGCGCCACGGCGCCATTCGTAGACGAACCCGATCGTCAGGACGCCGAGAAAGCCCATCATAGACCAGAAGGCCGGAATGTTGCCCTCGGCGACCTGGAAGACCCACGGAAACAGGAATGCCACTTCGAGGTCGAAGATGATGAAGAGGATCGAGACAAGATAGAATCGCACATCGAACTTCATGCGCGCGTCGTCGAACGCGTTGAACCCGCACTCATACGCAGACAGCTTTTCGGGATCGGGCTTCCGCGGCGCCAGCAGTGTCGAAGCCACGAGAAACAGACAGCTCAGCACGACGGCGACCGCGAGGAAAATCACGACCGGTAGATACTCAATGACGAGTGTCTCCACGCCTTGCATTTTAGCCCTCGGATCTATTTCGGTGGACGGCCTAGTCCGCTTTGACCCTAGAGGCAATAGAGCCGTCGGGCGCCGTCCCCAGTATTG
>JBMOGP010000419.1:0-3162 GCA_049318285.1 Hyphomonadaceae bacterium | reverse complement strand
CACGAAATCCAGAAGGCGTATCTGGAGAGCTATCACGACTACGGCCAGAACCTGTTCGATCGCTATGTCGACTATGCCGATGCGTGGATCGAGGATCAGGACTTCAAGGACCCGGACACCGGCCAGATGCTGGATCGCGAGCTGCTGAACCAGGAACTGTCGAAAATCGAGAAGCCGGCCGGCATCGCCAACCCTAAGGACTTCCGCAACGAGGTGGTGAAGTTCACGCTTCGGCAGCGCGCCAACAACAAGGGCCGCAATCCGAGCTGGACGTCGTACGAGAAGATCCGCGAAGTGATCGAGCGGCGGATGTTCAGCCAGGTGGAAGATTTGCTGCCGGTGATCTCGTTCGGTTCCAAGAAGGATTCGGAAAGCGAGAAGAAGCACGATGAGTTCGTGCAGCGGATGGTGGAGCGCGGGTACACCGAGCGGCAGGTGCGCAGGCTGGTCGAGTGGTACATGAGGGTCAAGCAGACCAGCTAGGGCCCACGCATGAACATCATCGACAGACGTCGGGACCCGGGAGGCAAGTCGCTGGCGAACCGCCAGCGATTCATGAGGCGCACGCGCGCGCTGGTACGACGGGCGGTGCGCGAGGCTTCGGGCAAGCGGTCGATCAGGGACATCGACAAGGGCGGCGATATTGTGGTGCCGGCTGATGGCGTAGGTGAGCCGGTGCTTCGTCGCGGCAGAAAGGGCGGCAAGCGCGAGTATGTGCTGCCGGGCAACAAGAAGTATGTGCGCGGCGATGGCATCCAGCGGCCCGATGAAGAGGGCGGTGGATCTGGTGCTTCGGCGGACGGTGAGGGCGAAGACGATTTTCGTTTCGCCCTGTCGGATGAGGAATTCCTCGACCTGTTCCTCGAAGACCTCGAACTGCCCGATCTCGCCAAACGCCAGGTGTTGGGCCTCGAGGAGACCAGGCCGGTACGCGCGGGATTTCGTTCCTCGGGACCGCCCGCGTCTCTGTCGGTGTCGCGCACGATGCGCAATTCACTGTCGCGGCGCACAGCGCTTGGCCGCCCGAGGCCGCAGGACATTGCCGCGATCGAAGCGGAAATCGCGCGGCTCGACGGGCTTGAGGGGCAGGAAGAGAAGGCCACAGCCCTGCGGGCCGATCTTGAACGCAAACTGACGCGCATGCGCATCGTCCCGTTCATCGACCCGCTGGATATCAGGTATCGGCGTTACGACCAGGTTCCACGGCCGGTGGCGCGCGCGGTCATGTTCTGTCTGATGGACGTCTCCGGCTCCATGGACGAGCACATGAAGGATCTCGCCAAGCGCTTCTACGCTCTGCTCTACCTGTTCCTGAAGCGGCGCTACAAGCGCGTTGACGTCGTCTTCATCCGCCATACGCACGAAGCGAAAGAGGTCGACGAGGAGACGTTCTTCCACGCGCGCGAGAGCGGCGGCACCGTGGTGTCGACGGCGCTTGAGGAGATGGCGCGCATTGTTCGGGACCGTTTTCCCGCAGATCAGTGGAACATCTATGCGGCGCAGGCGAGCGATGGCGACAACCTGCCAATGGACAATCTCAACGCGATCAACCTGCTGAAGTCCGCCATCCTGCCGCTGTGCCAGTACTACGCCTATCTTGAGGTCGGGCATGCGCGGGATGATGGCGGCGGCGAGGCGTCCTCTCTGTGGCGCACTTACGCGCCAGTGGTGGCATCGGACGAGCGCATGGCAATGCGCAAGGTCAGCCAGCGCCGCGATATCTATCCCGTCTTCCGCGCGTTGTTCGCGAAAGAGGGTGCAGGCGGGACCGGGGCAGAGGCGGAGGCTTGAGATGAGCGACGACGCAGTCCTGACACGGAAGAAAAAGTCGCGGCTGGTGACCGCGCCGGTCCCGACACCATCGAACCTGCTGTTCAACGGACCGGACTGGAATTTCGAAACGCTCGGCCGGATCTTCGCTGCGGTGCGTGAGATCGGCGAGGGCGAGCTTGGGCTCGATACCTATCGCACGCAGATCGAGGTGATCACGTCCGAGCAGATGCTGGATGCATACTCCAGTGTCGGCATGCCGCTGTTCTACAAACACTGGAGTTTCGGGAAGGACTTCGCCCGCAACCAGATGATGTACAACAAGGGCTATCAGGGGCTGGCGTACGAGATCGTCATAAACGCGGACCCGTGTATCTGCTACATCATGGAGGAGAACTCCGCGACGATGCAGACGCTGGTGCTGGCGCATGCAGCGATGGGGCATAACCACTTCTTCAAGAACAACTATGTGTTCCGGCAGTGGACGGATGCGAGCGGAATTGCAGACTATCTGTCGTTTGCCAAGGCTTACATCGCCAAATGCGAGGAACGATATGGCATCGAGGCCGTGGAGCGGCTGATCGATGCGGCACATGCGCTGCAGAGCCACGGCATCCACCGCTATCCCGGCAAGCGCTCGATGGATCTTGCAACCGAGGAGCGGCGCGAGAATGAACGCCGGGCGCATGGCGAGTCGCTGTTCAACGACTTGTGGCGCACGGTGCCTCAGGCCAAGGGCAAGAAGCCGGCGACCAAGCAGAAGCTGGAAGAGGATCGACGGAAGGCGATCCTGAAACTGCCCGAGGAGAATATCCTCTACTTCCTCGAGAAGACGGCGCCGCGGCTTCAGGGGTGGCAGCGGGAGATTCTCCGCATCATCCGGCTGATCGCGCAGTACTTCTATCCGCAGCGCCAGACCAAGATGATGAACGAGGGCTGCGCAACGTGGACCCACCACCGCATCATGACGCGCCTGCACGAGAAGGGGCAGATCAGCGACGGTTCGTATCTGGAATTCCTGCACGCCCATACGAGCGTGGTGATGCAGCCCGAGTTCGATGATCGCCGGTATTCAGGGATCAACCCTTACGCGCTCGGTTTTGCGATGATGCAGGATATCGAGCGCATCTCGCTGACGCCGACGGACGAAGATCGTTCATGGTTTCCAGACATCGCGGGCAACGGCGATGCCTATGGTACGCTGAAGAACGTGTGGGCCAACTTCCGGGACGAGAGCATCATCTCGCAATACCTGTCGCCTCATCTGATCCGGAAGATGGGACTGTTCCACATCGTTGACGACCACGCCGAGGACGAGATGGAAGTGGCCGCCATCCATGACGAGCGGGGTTATCGCGAGGTGCGCAGGGCGCTGGCGCGCAAGTACGATGT
>JBMOGP010000418.1:0-3163 GCA_049318285.1 Hyphomonadaceae bacterium | reverse complement strand
GGGACGCGCAACTCCTGCTGGACGGGGCGGCGCGATTCGGCCTGGCCCGAAAACCAGAACAGCGCGCCCACGACAACGACGAGGGCAACGCCTCCAAGGATCGCATAGAGCCTGATCGGCGCTGGACCGCGCCGACGTGAAAATCCTCCGCGCGCCATTGCGTGCCTCCCGTCAAACCACGTGTTGCCGTGTCAATCCGACCATGCTGCAGGAATTCGGCACGCAGAGCTGTGCGCCTTTCCCTCGCGGCCCGAACATTGCCCCGGTAGCCTCGGACGGTATAAGCCTCGTTTTCGGGAAGCAGGGCAAGCGCCATGTCTGCGCATCAGGGCGAACCGGAGGGCGAGGCCGTCCAGGCGGCCTCAACCGGCAGGCGCCGGCTGGAGCGCACAATCGCGCTCGTCGGGATGATGGGCGTCGGCAAGTCCACCGTTGGGCGGAAGCTTGCCGAGAGCCTGGCCGCGCCTTTTGTGGACAGCGACGATGAAATCGAGAAGGCAGCAGGGCTCAGCGTACAGGAAATCTTCGCCATGCATGGCGAACCGGAGTTCCGGCGCGGCGAACGGCGGGTGATCGAGCGGCTTCTGAGCGGGCCGCCCGTTGTGCTCGCGACGGGTGGCGGGGCCTACATGGATGCGACGACCCGGGCGTTGCTGAAGGAAAAGGCGGTGACCGTCTGGCTGCGCGCCGGCCCCGACCTGATCTGGAAGCGCGTGAACCGGCGCGACACAAGGCCGCTGCTGAAGCGGGACAATCCGCGGCAGGTGCTGGCCGACCTGCTGGTGGTGCGCGAGCCGATCTATGCCGAGGCCGACCTCACGATTGATTCCGGCGAGGGCCCGGCGAACGACGCGGTGAAAGCGATCTGCGAGGCGCTCGGCTATGCATAAGGAGTTCGCATGAGCGCCAGCGTGAAGACTGTCCGGGTAGACCTCGGGACGCGGGGTTATGACATTCTCATTGGCGAGGGACTGCTGGCGCGTGCAGGTGAGCTGCTGAGGCCGCTGATGAAGGCTGGCCGCAGCCGCGTGTTCATCGTGGCGGACGCCAATGTGGCGGAGCTGCACGGTGGAACGCTGATGGGCGCGCTGGAGGCGGCTGGATACAGCGGCCATCTCATCGCCATACCGCCTGGAGAGGACTCGAAATCGTTCGCCTATCTCGCAACCGTGCTCGACGAGCTGATCGGGCTGGGTGCGGAGCGGGACGATCTCATCGTTGCGTTCGGCGGCGGGGTTGTCGGTGACCTCACCGGGCTGGCGGCAGGCCTGCTGAAACGCGGCGCAAGGTTCGTGCAGCTTCCCACGACGCTTCTTGCCCAGGTGGACTCTTCGGTCGGCGGCAAGACGGCGATCAACAGCCATGCGGGCAAGAACATGGTGGGACTGTTCCACCAGCCTGCGCTGGTGCTGGCCGACCTTGGCGTGCTCGATACACTGCCGGCGCGCGAGCGGAGTGCGGGGCTGGCGGAGATCGCGAAATACGCGTTGATCGACGATCCGGCATTCTTCGACTTTCTCGAGGCGAATGCTGCAGCGCTGCGGAGAGGGGACAAGGCTGCCCTGGCGGAGGCTGTGCGCGTGTCGTGCGCTTCCAAGGCGCGGATCGTGGCGATCGACGAGACCGAGCAGGCTGAACGCGCGCTGCTGAATCTCGGCCACACATTCGGGCATGCGCTGGAGCGAGCCAACAATTTCCAGCCCAGCCTGCTGCATGGCGAGGGCGTGGGCGTCGGCATGGCGATGGCGCTGCGCTATTCGGTGCAGCTGGGCGTGTGTCCGGGGCAGGATGCGGTGCGGGCCGAACGCCTGCTGAATGCGTTGGGGCTGGCGACGCGCGTGGAAGATCTTGCAGGCGGTCCCTATGTTGCCGAGGGCCTGCTGGCGCATATGGCGCACGACAAGAAGGCGAGGAATGGCAAGCTGACGCTGATTCTCGCGCGTGGACTCGGGCAGGCATACATACAGCGCGACGCCGATACCGCGCCGTTGCTGGACTTCCTGCGCTCTGAAACAGCTTCCTGAACCGGTTTCGGCGCATCGGTTGGATTGCACCCCCAGAAAGCGGGGCGTGGGCGGTTCAGGCGGCGTCGATGTGAAGGGCGTGCAGCCCAGCTTCGAACTCGGCCTTCAGCACATCGTTCACGGCGCGATGTTTCGCCAGGCGCGACAGGCCTGCGAAGGCCGCAGATCGGACTTTCACAGCATAATGCGTTTCGCCGCCCGGAGCTGCGCCTGCGTGACCGTGGTGGAGATGCGATTCGTCCACGATATCCAGCTCGGTCGGAGAAAATGCTGCAATCAGCGCTGCTCGCATGCGCTCTATGCGGAATGTCAATTCTTGCGGCATTAACGAACCCATTCCAAGATAAGAGCCATGTCCGCTGCGGAAGACTACATGCGGAGCTACCGCGTCAAGTTCGTCGATGTCCGCGTCAACCCTCCGGGGGGGCGCCGGAAGGCGGGCGCGTATGTGCAGCGCTGCCAGCACAAAGGGTGTGACGAGCTGGGCCTTTGCAAGGCGCCCAAGCCGTTCTCGGCGCGGGTTGTCCAGATCCCCGGCCAGGAAGCCGCGATCGAGGACCATCACTGGTTCTGCCAGCGCCACGCTTCGGAATACAACGAGAACTTCGATTTCTTCGAAGGCATGACTGAAGACGAGATCACGGCGTTCCAGGCGTCCGCAGGCCACGGCCACAAGCCGACCTGGCGGTTTGGCGGGGGCCCGGTGGGCGGCGAAGGCCGCGCGGCGCGCATGGCCAATCCCAAGGGATGGCGCGGGGCTAAGGACTGGCTCTACAACGGCCATGTCGGCAAGGGGGGCGATGCGGCAAACGCCGAAGCGCGTGGCCGCACGCGGCTTCAGACCCGTGCGCTCGATGAAATGGGACTACCGCACAATGCCCAGCCCGCACAGGTGCGCGAGCGCTACAGCGTACTGGTAAAGCAGTACCATCCCGATTCCAACGGCGGCGACCGCTCGATGGAACACCGGCTGCACGTGGTCATCCGCGCGTTCAAGGCGTTGAAGTCGAGCGGGCTGGCTTAGGCCGCTGACCCGCGGCGCCGTAGCTCGCGCCATCTCACGGAACAGCGCGCTTCGGCGGAGAAGGCGTTTGACCGCAACGCAGGGCTTTACCGGCATTGACAGTGCTTCGACACTT